>CAZRYA010000001.1:0-4851 GCA_964604235.1 uncultured Tissierellaceae bacterium
TACCCTAACACATAAACCACAACCTATACAGGCACTATGACTTACTTTAACTTTCATCTTATCTCCTCCTAAAAACTTTGCTCCTATTTTATAGAAACTTTCTCAAAATAAAACTAGCTCTAGTAACTAGGCTTATAAAACTTATTATACAATATCTTTTAGAAAAAAATAAGTCTCTTACTAGACCTTTAACTTTTATTAACATCCTATATAAAAGAAAAACCTCTTCAAAAGCAGATAAAGATTCTAAATACTACATATTATAACATTTAATATATGCCAATAAATTGCTATAAAATAATGGAAAAAAACTAACTTACTAGTTTTTTTCCATTATCACCAACCTACAACTACTTGTCTGGTTTGTACTTCAATATTCTAGATGCATTTACTACTACTAAAAATACGGATAATTCGTGGACTAACATTCCCACTGATAGGCTTAAACCCTTAAAGATAACCCCTAATAAGAGGCTAAAGGCCACTAGGAGGGCAAAGTATATATTCTCCTTCATATTCCTAATGGTTAACCTACTTAACTTTAAACTATAGGCAAGCCTATCTATTTTTTCAGATACTAGGACTAAGTCTGCAACTTCCATAGCTATATCTGACCCAACTCCACCTATAGCAATTCCCAAATCAGCATTGGCCAAGGCTGGTGTATCATTAACCCCATCTCCTACCATGGCAACTGGCCCATATTGGCCCTGTAGTTCTTTTATTTTTTCCACCTTATCTTGGGGTAGAAGGTCACCGTAGGCCATGTGAACTCCTAACTCTTTCCCAATAGCATCGGCAACTACTTGGTTATCTCCTGTTAGGATTATAGTTTTTTCAATTCCCATCTCCTTTAGGTCTCTTATTAAATCTTTAGATTCTGGCCTAATAGGGTCTGATATTGAAATAAGCCCTAAAATATTAGCCTGGTTCCCAAGAATAACTGTAGTTTGCCCCCTATTCTCTTCCAGACAAATGTCTCCTTCTATGGCTGATAGGTCTATTCCCCTTTGACTAAATAACCTTCTGTTTCCCAAGAAAAATACTTGTCCTCCCAGTTTAAACTCTACCCCCATGCCCAATTCTAACTTGAAGTCTTCTGGATTTTCTACTCCTATATCCTCTTCCAAAGCCTTATTGACTATGGCCTTTCCCAATGGATGGTCTGAATATTTTTCACCTGCAGCTGCCAGTCTTAATACTTCAACTTCTTCTAAGCCATAGGCCTTAATCCTATTAACCTTAGGCCTACCCAAGGTCAAGGTTCCGGTTTTATCAAAGGCTATTAGCTTAATCTTACTTAGGTCTTCTAAAATATCTCCACCCTTTACTAGGATTCCATTTTTAGCCCCATTGCCAATACCAGCTATAATTGATACTGGTACTGATATAACTAGAGCTCCTGGACAGGCTATTACCAACAGGGTCAGTGCCAAAACTAAATCCCGACTTATAAGGTATAAAACTAGAGACAAACCTATTATGCCTGGAGTATAATACTGGGAAAACCTCTCTAAGAACTTTTGACTCTTAGCCTTTCTATCTTGGGCTTCTTCTACCATGGCCAAGACTCTAGAGAAACTAGTATCTTCCCCTACACTTTCAGCTTCAACTATTAGGTAGCCATTTTCTAATTTAGTTCCTGAGTAAACTAAGTCCAACTCTTCCTTGCCTACTGGAATAGATTCTCCACTTATATTACTCTGGTTGACATAGGCCTGACCCTGTCTAACCTTACCATCTACCGATATGGTCTCTCCTGCCTTTACCAAAACCATATCTCCAACCTCCACATCTTCTGCTGGAACTATCACATGTTCACCATCTTTTATCAGCCTGGACTCTACTGGCGAAAGGTCTAAAAGAGACTTTATAGATGACCTTGTCCTTTCAATAGTCCTAGCCTCTAGATAGGATCCAAATACAAACAAGAAAGTCACTGCCTGGCCTTCCCAATATTCTCCTATGGTTAAAGCTCCTATAACTGCTATTGTTACCAGGAGGTCAATTGATATAATCTTATATTTAAGTCCTCTTATAGCATTTTTAAAAATTGGTCCTCCTGCAACCAATGTACCTGCCAGCATTACTAGATTTTTTTCTACTTCAAAACCTGTAAATAGCCTTAAAAATAGGCTAAGCCCTAATAATAAACCTGCTAGACCCAAAGAAATTTTTCTGTGTTTTTCCACTTAACTCACCCTTATTCTTTTTCTGATATTACCCTAAAACCCAATTTCATAATAGTCCTTTTAAGTTCTTGGCTACTTGTAAACTCTGGATTTATAACTAGCTTGACCCTACTAGAATTAAATAAAACTTCTACACTTTCTACTCCTTCAGTTTTACTTAAGGCTTTTTCTATCTTTCCACTACAAGAAGGACATGTTAGTGTTTCCAATTGATAAGTCAACTTTTTCATTTCTATTCCTCCTCTTCCCCTAGACTGATAGCCCCTACTGGACATGAATTTTCTGCTTCTTTCGCATATGGCAAATCTTTTTCTTTAACTGGCCCTCCTAGGGCTATCCCTTCGTCTGTCATGGAAAAAACATTTGGACATATACCAGGACAAAGTCCACATCCTATACAAGTATCTTTATTTACAAAAGCTTTCATAATGATTCCCTCCTCCTATTCTATAAGTTGATTATAGTATTTTTCAAAAAATAAATATGTGATTAGAATCAATTTTAAACAAAAAATAAGCCTAAGTGACTTAGGCTTATTTTTTAATATCATCATATGAAGAATTGAAAAATCCTTGAAAAAATAGAAGTAAACCATATTGCAAACCTTTTCACTAGGCTCACCCTAAGAGGCTCAACTTGTCCATTTACAAGATACTTATTATCTTTTCCAACTTCCAGGGACCTAGACTTGTAAAAGTCTATAGCCTCTAAAAGACTAGCTGCAAAGTCTTCACTGTCTACTGCTAACATGGTTTCTGTAGATAAGTAAAAACTCTTATCATCCATATTAAAAGACCCAACTGCTGAAAATCTGTTATCAAATATTAAAGACTTACCGTGGATAGAGTCCCTATTCTGGTATTCAAAAATCCTAGTTCATGTCTTTACAAACTTCTTCCTCTGGCTGTAGTAATTAGAAAAAGCTGGCAAGTTAGGGGTCGATGCCCTAGAATTAGTCACTATTATAACTTCCTTGTCCATAGCCATTTGACACAGGCCTTCTATTAGCTACTTATTCCCCGTACTATAGGGCGTTTGTATCTTGTATTTCTAAGGGTTTTAAAATATTTACAGGATTGTATACCTTGACCCTTATATTTTCATGACTATTTAAAAACTCTAATTTTTCACTTGTATCCCTGTTAAAAAGCCCTACCTTCCCATCAATTAATATCCTAATCTTAACACCCCTTTCGCCAGCCTGATAAATCTGGTCTAAAAGGGCATCAGTACTGGTCCCACTACCTATTAAATGATAGGCTAGGTCTATGGATTCTTGCCTGTTTTTTATTAATTCATACCTAATATTAAAGGCATCTTCTACTGACTATATTAGCCTAGCCCTATCTAGGCCTGTAGACTTAGGTTGCCTAGCTTCTGAAAATCCAAGATAGTCCTTACTGACTTTCTTAGGCCTTATAAAAGGCAAAATATTAAATAAGAACAAGTAGCCAAAAATAAAAATCCAAGCCTTCTTAAAAAACTCTATTAGTCTTAATTTTTTCTCCTATCTCCCAGGTTCAATTAAATCACTTCCCCATTTTTCAAACTATCCCCTTTAGGTACTTGTCCAGCCTAACTTTATTTTCATATATAAATTCAT
This sequence comes from uncultured Tissierellaceae bacterium, assembly GCA_964604235.1. Classification (GTDB taxonomy): domain Bacteria; phylum Bacillota; class Clostridia; order Tissierellales; family Tissierellaceae; genus CAZRYA01. The sequence continues at coordinate 3,796 of CAZRYA010000001.1, forward strand.
CACTATCTATAAATTTTATAAAGTCATCTTGGCTTAACCACTTATATCCTATAGTTTCTCCTGCTTGTAGAACTATCTTATCCTTTTCATAATCTGTCTCACATAAGAATATATGCCATATACTGGACTTATCCCTTCTAATTTCCATACTGGTAAACCTTCCCCTATTTATACCTGTTTCTTCTTCCAGTTCTCTTCTTATGGCATCAATAGGTTTTTCACCACTTATGGCTGAACCACCAGCACTGGCTTCATACTTGCCAGGGTTTCCTATTTTATTATAGTCTCTTTGCATTACTAGGTAATCTCCATCAATATGCCTTACTAAGGCAGCCACTACTATATGGTAAAAACCTTTAGGTATTTCCATTCCCCTAATCAGAGTCCTTCCAGCTGGCCGACCATCATAATAGTACAAGTCCCAAACTTCCATAAGTTTTTCCTCCTATTTAAAAAATCTTTCCTCTATTAAGTATTCTATATTTCCATCTACTCTTATTGTCTCAATAAGCTGGTTGTCTACCTGATAGTTTTCACTATTGCCAAAAAACACACTAGACCTAGGTCCTAAGAGGTAAAACCTATTTACCGCACCTATAGCCTCTTCCTTATTTATTAGTAATTTATTAAAATAAGTGTAGCTTCCATCTCTAGATAGGGAGTAACTACCCTTTAAAATAAGCTTATCCTCCCTACTTAGCTTTTCATAGTCTTTAGTAAAAATCAAGACCTTATAGGTTTTTTACCCAGCATCTTTAAAATGTTTTATAGACCTAAGCTTTAAAAAACTTTCTAGCCAACTACTATCTAAGTAAAAACCTAAATCATAATCATAGGGGAAAAATTTTATATTGCCCCATTAGAAAAAATCCCTCCACTGAATAGGCCTATATCAGCCCCCAACTTCTTCCTCCCAAACACTTATCAGTATTAGCCCTTAAGGGGCTTAACTCTAGTAGGAAATAGGGGTCTATTAGCTTAAACTGGTCTATTTCTTCCCCAGTATAGTCCCTGTAATATCCATCTATTTTATTTATCCACATATAGATATCACTG
>CAZRYA010000001.1:4861-10493 GCA_964604235.1 uncultured Tissierellaceae bacterium
GCTTAGCCCTTAGTCTTTTTATATCTTCCATATTTTTAGGGTGGCCTATTAGGCCCACTGTTAGGTTTATCCTCTCATTCCTTAGGCTATCTATCTTACTTATAAAGCTTTCTTGACCTACTTGAGATGGCTAGTAGGAAATCCACAAGACCAGCTTACTTAAATCTCCCTCATTTTCTTTAAAGGCCTCCAAAAAATCTTCTGTTAAAAAACTTCCGTTTGTCTCTATACCTAACTTCTTTACACTTGGAATCCTACTTATCCTGGCAAGATATTCATTTCTCTTAAAGTTACACTTTAAAGCCATCACTCCCAAGGCTCCTGACCCATATCTTGATTTTATAAAAACATTGTAAGACTTACTTTCTTCTAATAAGTCTAAAAGGTCTTTAGTATTATAAACCCTACTAGTAAGTGTTTCTAGTATTCTTATATTTTTCTCAACTAAAATCTCTTTCATCCTCACCTTATCCAATGTAGCTCCTATCGAACTAGGCCTATTAAAAAACTTAAAATCTGTCATCTCGAGTCTATTTAAGTAGCCTAAATAGCTTTCAACTTCTCTATTAAACTTAGAATAGTCTCCACTATATATTTACCTTTTTTGTTTGTAAACTAATCATTGGTACTAAAAAAGGAGTAGAATTTTTATTCTACTCCTAAAATTTATTAATCTAGTCTATCTTTAATTGGTTCATTTGGGTCTAATGGGGCCAAGGCTATTCCAAAAACTCCATAAATAATTGCTAGTATCGGGTTTATAATACCCAAGAAATGAAACCTACCATACTGGAAGGCACTAACCCCTAAGGTGGTCCTATAGATTCCACCACAGGTTGACCATGGCACTAGACCTGATGTAAGTGTACCTGCATCTTCTAAAACCCTTGATAGGTTTTTAGGATGTAAGTTTAGCTTTTTGTAGATTGGCTCAAACATCTGTCCTGGTATAACTATGGCCATATATTGGTCTGCTGCCATAAAGTTCATGGCAATACAAAGTAAAACATTTGATGTTATTATAGAAGATCTAGTCTTAGCAAATCTTAAAATGAACTCTAATATAGCGTCTAAACAACCGATCTTTTTAATTAAACCTCCAAAACACATGGCACATATTACAAGTGAAATAGTCTCCATCATTTCAAGCATTCCACCTCTGTTTAACAACTTGTCTACCATGGCATTTCCCGTTGCTAAATCAAACCCATAAAATAAATTCTCTAGTAGTTGACCTGAAGCAACACCTTGCATTTTAGCAAAGATTACACCTATTAGTGTACCACCAACCATTCCAGGTACTGCTGGAACTTTCATTACTACCATGGCAATAACTGAGGCTGGTGCAATAAAAACCCAAGGGCTTATATTAAAATTGGCTTGTAGAGTTGTTATAATTGCTTCTACCTGGGTAGTATCTGCCTCTACTCCCTTATATCTTAAACCTAAAACTCCAAAAATTGCTACTGATATTATAAAGGATGGAACTGTGGTATAAAGCATATGCCTTATATGGTCAAATACATTTACACCTAAAATTCCTGATGCTAAGTTTGTACTGTCTGAAAGTGGAGACATCTTATCTCCAAAAGATGAACCTGTTACTACTGCACCTGCTGTTAATGCTGGTGGTATCCCCAGTCCAGCACCTATACCCATAGCAGCCGTACCCATTGTACCAGCTGTACTCCAGGCACTTCCTGTTGAAACTGCAACAACTGCACAAATTATTGGTAGTAAAAACAAAAACATACTTGGAGTAAATATCTTTAATCCATAGTAAATCATTCCTGGTACTACCCCACCGGCTATCCAAGCTCCGATTAAACATCCTACTATCATGATAATAAAGTTTGCCTGCATGGTCATTTTGTTAGACTCTATCATTGCATTCTCTAAGTCTTCCCAGCTATGACCTAAACTAATACCCAAAATAGATGTTACTGCACAAGCTAATACTAATGGTATTTGCGGTTCGCCTCCCAAGTATACTACTCCAACAAGCATAAAGACTATTAGGCTTATAAATGGAATAAGTGATACTCCAAGACCTGGTTTGATGATTTGTTTCTTTTCCTTAATCATTTTGTCCTCCTAGCTAAACATTTTGTCATTTTATTGATAATACATTGACAATTGTAGCATGATTTTTTAGAAAAGTCTATATTGAATATTAATTTTGTACTTAATTGTTATTAAGTTTATTTAAAGATAATTGATAATTTTGAATATTTAAATCAATTATATCTATATTTGCCCACTTATGTCCCACTTTATCCCAATAGTAAGTATTGTGAATACTTTAACATTGTTTATCCTTTATTTTTTATCCGTTTACAGCTTGGTCTTTTAAAACACTAGTCTCTTATTGGATAAGAAAAGTTTTGTGTATAATATAATGTTTGACTACCAGCTTCTTTATCTGTCCTAAGACTTATACCTACTCCTGTCAGTTGGTATCTTGGATTTAAAATATTTTCTCTGTGGCCAGGCGAATTATATATGCCATCTAGGGAAAGTATGAAATTAGAATATCCAACTAAGATATTTTCCCCCAAGCCATGTTCGGTTCCCCATATTTTAGCTCCTCTTTCACGAAAAGTCATTCCATTTGGTGAATCATGACTAAAAAAATCATTTGTTGCCATATCTGACGAATGATATTGGGCCAGTTCCTCTAATTTTGGGCTTATCTCCAAAGGTCTAACCTGATTTCTTAACCTATAAACATTGGCCAAGTCATAAAATTGAAGGGTCATGGCTTGAATAACTTCATCTGTGTAAATATTTTTGTCAAAACTCTTGTTAGTTACCAATATAGTCGAAACAATATTATTCTCATTTGTATCTGGTAAAATATTTATAGAATAATTACCCCTATCAAAGCTATAAGTAGAATTTCCTACCTGCCCATGGCCTTGTCCTATTTTAAAGCCAGCATATTCCCAGTTAGGAGAATTGGAAGCAAAGGCTATAACTTTATCTTTATAGATACCTGCCTCTTCAGAAACTCCTAGCTGGAAGTAATTTACTAGGTCAGTGTTGTATATGTACCAAGTAAAACCCTTTTCACTTTTATCTTTTCTAGCTGGTTGACCAAATCTTTCTATAAGTTCATTGGCAGCTTCCCCCAGTGTGATTCCCTTATTTAAAGATTCATTGAAGATAAAATATTTATCAGACTGGTCTTCACTTTCTCTAGTTAAATGAACCTCTCTTTTTGCCCCCACCCATTCTACTTTAATATTCCCAGTTGCCTCAGCTATGACTCTTAGAGGAACTAGAGCCCTTCCATCTTTAATTATTGGTGGGTTGTCTACAACAAATGCTGCCCTATTAATGTAAATTATGGAATTATCTATTTCTAACTCTATTAGATTTCCATCTATTATTGCTTTTATTTGTCTACTAGAATCTATCCATTATATATCACTAGCTCCTAAAGCTTCAAATATAGACCTAAATGGAACAAAAACCCTTGAGTCTATTAGTAGAGGACTGATAGCAGTGTCCATAGGTCTTCCATCTATTAATAGCCTTATCTGGCTTTCAGCTTGGGCCTTTTGTGGATTAAAGGCTAGTATTAATGATAAAAACAATACAAACATTATTGGCTTTTTAAAAAAATTTCTACTTACTTTAGTCATTTTATTCTATTTTTAATGCTAATAAATTTTTACTTCTAATTCTCCTACTGAAACAATTATAACAAATTTAAATCTTTTTGGAGAAAATGAAAAAGACCTCCTAGGAAGTCTTTTTTATTTGCCATAATAGGCAGTCTTAAATATCTCTTTTAAATCTTCTAGCTCTACATCTACTGGATTTGTAGCTGTACAGAAATCATTTATAGCCTTAGTTGCCATTAGTTGTAGGGTCAACTTAAATTCTTCTTCTGTTATAGATGTGTCCCCTAGCTTAGATGGTATTCCTAATTTTTCATTTAATAATTTTATTGATTCTATAAAAGCAACTAGCATTAGCCCATCTTCCAAGTCTGGAAAACCTAAAAATCTTCCAATTTCACAGTACTTTTCCCTAGTAGCCTCATCCCTAGCATTAAACTCTATTACATAGGGTAGGAGGATTGCATTGGCCATACCGTGGGGTAAGTGGAAGGCCCCTCCAACAGCATGGGCTAGGCTATGGTTTATTCCAAGGCCTGCATTATTGAAGGCTATTCCTGCCATTGTAGATGCCTTGTGGACTTGACCCCTCCTATAGGCTAAAATTTCCTCATCCTCTTGCCTATTGTAAATAGCTAGTAAGTTTTCATAGATTATCTTTATAGACTCTAGGGCATAGGGATTTGTAAAAGTTGATCCATTCTTCCCTACATAAGCCTCTATTGCATGGGTTAAAACATCCATACCTGTATGGGCTGCAATTGCCTTTGGCACTGTCTTAGTAAAATTCCAGTCCAATATTGCCACATCAGGCATCATAGAATCGTCTACAATTGGAACTTTTACATTTCTTATACTATCAGTAATAACTGAATAAGAAGTTACCTCTGAACCTGTTCCACTAGTTGTAGGGATTGCTATAAACTCTATGTCTTTCCTATAGTCTCTATCTGTAAGCCTATCTATTAGGGACCTATAAAAGTACAAGATTGCCTTGGCTGAATCCATAGATGAACCTCCACCTAGGGCTATTAAAGTATCTGGACTAAACTCTACTATCCTTTCCAGTCCAGCTTCTATAATTTTCATATCTGGATCTGGAATAATATCTGAATAAATAGTCCAATTCACTTTTATTTCATCTAATAAATAGGTTAGTTCTGTTATAAGGCCTGTTTCTATCATAGTTTTATCAGTTACTATAAAGGCCTTTTTTCCCTTTATATTTCTGATATTGTCTATGGAACCTTGGCCATAGACAATATCTGTCTTTAGTTTTATTGTATTCATGTGCTTAATCCTCCTATTAAAGATTTAAGCTCTCATTACTTAGCTTCTTCTTTTGGTAGGGTTTTATTACATACATACATGGCTAGCATTATAGCTGTAATACCTCCTACTAATTTACCAACTATCATTGGGAAAATCATTTGCCTTTCAACTCCTGCAGCAAATCCTAAGTGGTCACCAAATACGAAAGATGCACTTACTGCAAAAGCTACGTTGATTATTTTTCCCCTATTGTCCATATCTTTCATAATATCAAACATTGGAATATTATTGGCTAGGGAAGATACTAGTCCAGTTGCTGCCACTTCTCCTATACCTAAAAGGTTTCCAAGTTTCATAAGTGGTTTTTTAAATACCTTGGTTATAAAGTGAACCAATGGGAAAGCTCCTGCAAGCATAATAGCTATATCTCCAACTATTGCAACTCCTTCAGATAGGGGTGCAAGTCCTGGAATTACAACAAAGCCTGTAAGGGTTTCAATTGCTATTGCCGCCAGTCCTATAGTAATTAAGGCTACTACACCCTTTCCAAATACTATAAAACCCTTTGTCATACCCTCTGGCTTTTTCCAAAGTCCAAATGCCAATAAAAGTGAAACTATTACTATTGGTATTAGGTTTTTCAAAACCATAACCACTGGGAAACCTGCTACTAGTCCACCTACAAATGCTCCTATTGGAATAGTAATTATACCTGCTAATATTCCAGTTGCCAA
>CAZRYA010000001.1:10503-32212 GCA_964604235.1 uncultured Tissierellaceae bacterium
ATACTTATGGTCACTTTCTTGAATTATACCAAGAGCTACTGGTATGGTAAACACTATTGTAGGCCCCATCATAGCCCCTAAAATTATACCTGAAAATAGTCCTGCCTCAGCTGTTTTTGCCAGCTCTAAGGCCAAGGGATATCCACCCATGTCTAAGGCTAACAAAGTTGTCGCAAACATTGAAGGGTCTGCCCCTAAAAATTCGTATACGGGAACTACTACTGGCCTTAAAATATTCGCTAAAACTGGTGCTAATGATACTATCCCTATCATAGACAGGGCTAAACCTCCCATTGCTTCAATTCCTTCTTCAAATTTTTGACCGTATCCAAACTTATTTCCTAGTATCCTGTCTATTGCTCCAACTACTAAGAAAAATGTCATAATATATATGATAACGTCATTAATACCCAATTAAAGCCCTCCTCTCAATTAGCTAGAATATTTATCTTGGTAAAATAGTTTCAACTTCTGAATGTGGTCTTGGTATTACATGAACAGATAGTAATTCTCCAACTCTTTCAGCTGCTGCTGCTCCTGCATCTGTTGCTGCCTTTACTGCTCCTACATCTCCACGAACTAAAACCGTTACTAATCCTCCACCTACTTGTTCCTTTCCTACTAATACTACATTTGCTGCCTTTACCATGGCATCTGCTGCCTCTATTGCTGCTACCAATCCTTTAGTTTCTATCATTCCTAATGCGTTCATATTTAACCCTCCTATTTAATATTTAATACTTTTAAAACAACACTTTGTACATTGCCAATAGTAGCCTTATCTACTATTTTGTGGTCTTCTCTTAAAATATCTTCAACCTTTTCACATATGGCCTTATCCATATCATCTACTTGGTCTTCATATATGATTTCTACACCACTGGCTTTTAATTCATCCAAGGCTAATGGAGAAATTATATAGTCTTTTTTTACACATAAAGTATTATCTTTCAAATAATCACTTACATTGCTCTTTGTTATTAGTGTTTTTTTCATCTATTCATACACCTCTTTTTCTATTTCCACTTGGTCTATAATACCTACTATAGTGGCATCTATAGGTGCTCCTTCAATTCCCTTGACTTTTCTTGCCGAACTTCCCTTTGTTATTATAACCATATCTCCAACTCCAGCCCCTACATTATCCACTGCCACTATTGAATTTTGACTTTGACCAGTAACATAATCTATTGGCTGAACTACTAATAGCTTTAATCCATTTAGGCTTTCTTCCTTCCTAGTGGCCCAAACATTTCCCACTACATTTCCTATAATCATAAGCTATCACCTTCTCTATAAACTAAAATACCCTTGTCTTTTATGGCATCTAAGCCTAGGTCTGTTATAAGGGCATCCCTTCTTATATTTAAAGTTTTCTCGCCCCTAAGCCCTAGTTCATCAATATCTGCCTTTGTTATTATCTTCTTATTAGAAAGCTTTCCACTAGGTGGCTTAAGCTTATCCTGGCCTATATATCTATTTATTTCCTTCAAATCCATTAACTTTACACCAAAATTCTTAAGTTGGACTTCTAAGCCCTGTAAGTATTCTAAAAATCCTGGTTGGCAAAGGTCCTTGTACTTGATATAGTCCATACCCTCTTCTATTATGACTACTTCTTTGCCCCTTAAAATTCCATCTATAATGATCTTAGTCTGATGGGAATTAGACTTACCTTGGGCTATATCAATAAAGTCATTTAAGCTGATTTCTGGCACTATTATCCTCTCATAGGCTTCTATATTAGTAGAGTCTTCATAAAAGTCCATATCTTCAAATCCACTTATAAAATCCCCATACTTATTAATAATCCTGTCGTTCTTTTCGCTTAAAACTAATGTCTTATCTTCACTTAACAAGTCTCTAACTATTTCTTCAATTAATTTTTTTATATCCATAATGTTCTCCTAGTGGCAATTCATAGCAATCCCCAAAGGTGTTACCAAAAATGGGTTCTTAGGTTTTAAACTTTCTATTCCAGCTTCCTTTTCAAAAACCTGGTCAAATTGGTTAAAACAAACACTTCCACCTACTAAATATAATTTTTCAACATTATATCCCCTTACACTAGTCCTTGCAATTGTGGCCATTTTTTGTATTACTGGTGTAACTACTCCTAGTAGTTCTCCTTGCAACTTGGAGTCTGTTTTTTTCTTTTCTGCCTCTAGGAAGCTTATCCCATAATTACCTGCTATTACTAGGCTTAAATGGGTTCCTCCTGTAGGCTCATCAACTACATAGACTACCCTACCATTTTCTATTATTGATATTCCTGTTGTTCCACCACCAATGTCTACTATGGCACCATTATCTATATTTAGGACAGAGTTAGCTGCTGTTGGTTCATCTAAAATATTAGTAACTTCAAAACCAGCTCCCTCTACTATATACTTGTGGGACTTAGTATCTCCTTCAGAAACTCCTGGTGGAATTGCTATGGCTGCTTTTTTTAGTTCTACACCTAATCTAACTTCCAACTTTTCCTTTAGTCGGGTGACTATATTTAAAGCACCTATATAATCAACTACCAAGCCATCCCTTACTACTTCAGCATATTCTAGTTCGCATGCTACTGGGTTTTTTTCACTATCAAGTACCATTAAGATTATATAGGCCGTACCTAGGTCGACTCCAACTAAAAGGTCATCATCTTTATTGTACTTTCCATTTTCATATATGGTTTTTTCTGCTGCTTCTATTAATTTATTGACCTTGTTTAAGTCCATATTAATCTCCTTGTTTAAACAATAATTCTTCCCCTCATACTAGGGTTATGGTTAATTGCATTTGCTTCATCAAAATCTATATGCATACTTAAATCATAATTTTCATTTACCCTAACTAGGACCTTACTGAAAGTTACAGCTCTTTCTCCAAGAATTTCAACACTTATTAAATCTCCATCTTTTACTCCATATTTTTCTGCATCCTTTGGTCTCATGTGAACATGTCTTTTGGCTATTATTACTGCTTCCCTTGCCTTAACCACATCATTTTTTGATACTAAAAATACATCTTCACTTCCTAGAGTGTCTCCAGAATCCCTTATAGGAGGACTTACTCCTAATATCCTAGCATCAGTTTTAGAAATTTCCACCTGGGTTTTCTTCCTCTCTGGGCCAATGATACCAACATTTTCTATAATCCCCTTTGGTCCAACAAGGGTCAACCTTTCTTCACATATAAATTGTCCTGGCTGGGAAAGTTCCCTCCTAGGAGTAAGACTATAGCCCTCTCCAAAAAGCCTATTTATATCTTCCCTAGATAGATGCATATGTCGTGCTGAGGCCTCTACCCTAATAGTGTTTTCATCTGTAAGCTCATCCTGAAGACTTAGGTCCATCTCTTCTAAGACGAGTTCTATAAGTTCTTTCAATTTACCTTCATTCACATAATCACCTACCTTAGTATCTATCAGTTAAATACCTATATATCATTACATAAATCACACTACTTAGCCTATTTAAACCAGTCAAAATATCCTCTCTCATAAATCCTTCTTCCGACTTAAAAGCCCTAAGCCCACATAATTCTAGTTCCCTAGCTAGGGTTCTTAATTCATTTAACTTAAGTGGATAGTAGCCCATTTTATAGTCAAAGACCAAGTGCCCCATATTAAAATACTCCTCTGGCCTGTGGGACATATCCCTTAAGTCTTCAAGGGAGTAGCCTAAAACTCGTTTCTGGTTTAGGTCTTCTTCCATTATCTCAGACCTTAAAATACTCTTACTAAGTCCTAAGAGATCATCTAAATCTGCCAGTAACTTATCTTCCTTATCTTCATAAGCCTTGGCTTGTAAGACCATTATTTTCCCTTGAAAACTATCTAGCTTACCCCTAAATTCTATTCTCTCATGGGTCTTATAAACCAATATATCCTTGTATATTTCAGTCATATATTCTGGTTTTTCTAGATATTTTCTTCCTGAATAATAAGACTTGTACTTGTAATTTACTTCTTTTTCTTCCTTAACTTCTTCCACTTCTTCTATTGCTTCTAGATCCTCTTGAAATTTAAGAGAAATACCTCTACTATTTATAAACTCTCTTGCTGAAGGGGTTATTAGAGTATTCTTATCTACAATAATTTCTTTTAGAGGACTATTCTTACTTTCACTCCTCAAACTTTCTTCTGTTAAGACTCTCATATACTACCACCCTTTTTTGTATGAGTAAGTCCATATGGACTTACTCATACTATCCAATTATTTTTGACTCTGGAAGTATTCCTTCAACTTCTGAATGTGGTCTTGGTATTACATGAACAGATAGCAATTCTCCAACTCTTTCAGCTGCTGCTGCTCCTGCATCTGTTGCTGCCTTTACTGCTCCTACATCTCCACGAACTAAAACCGTTACTAATCCTCCACCTACTTGTTCCTTTCCTACTAATACTACATTTGCTGCCTTTACCATTGCATCTGCTGCCTCTATTGCTGCTACCAATCCCTTAGTTTCTATCATTCCTAATGCGTTCATATTTATTCCTCCTTAAATTTATTTATTATTTTTAAATCTAGAAATTTCCTCTACTATTAACTTCCTAATAAGGTCCTTATCAATAGAATCTTGGTCAGTTTCTACTGGGCAAGTTTCCTTACTAGTATCATCCCCTACTCCATAGGCTATCCTTCTAGTGTTTATTAGGTTTCTAGGAGTAACATTATCTGATGTTGCACTTCCTCCTACTGCCCCACAACCTAAAGTAAAAGATGGGGCTAGGTTTGTAGTCAACCCTACTGCTCCTTGAGAAGAAGGAGTGTTTACTAAAACTCTCGAAACTTCTTTTTCTAATCCAAACTTTATTATTACATCTTCATCCCTAGAGTGGATTGCTATACTATGGCCTAGACCATCATAGTTTAAAATTTGCTGGGATATTTCACAAGCCTCTACCCAATCTTCAACAGTATAAAAACCTAATAGGGTACTTAATTTTTCTTTAGAGAAGCCATAACCTGGTCCTACTCCTTTTTCTTCATATAGGATAAGTTTTGTATTATCAGGTATGGTTATGCCTGCTACTTTTGCCACAGTTTGAGCATCTTTTCCTACTATTTGAGGGTTTAATCCTCCCCTTGGCGTATCTATTAGGGCCTTAATCTTATCTGCCTCTTCATCAGTGGCAAAATATCCACCCTGCCTCTTAATTTCTTCAATTACTTGGTCTTTTATAAGTCTTTCAGTAATAATCGACTCCTCTGATGCACATATTATTCCATTATCAAAGGTCTTACTGGCAAATATCTTATTAACTGCATCCTTTATATCTGCTGACCTTTCAATAAATACTGGAACATTTCCTGGTCCTACTCCTAGGGCTGGCGTACCTGAACTATAGGCTGCCTTCACCATAGGAGTTCCACCTGTTGCTAGAATTAGCTTTACATCCTTATGCTTCATAAGGGCATCTGTTCCTGGTATACTTGGGTTTTCAATATATTGGATTAAGCCCTTAGGTGCCCCATTGTCTTCTGCTATTTTTGCCATTATCTTTACCGTCTCGCCAATACACCTTATTGCAGAAGGATGAGGGCTAAATACTATTGAGTTACCTGACTTAATAGATATTAATGTCTTGTAAATTACTGTTGAAGTTGGGTTTGTAGAAGGCACTAGTCCTGCTATAACTCCTACTGGAACTCCTACTTCTATTACTTGCTTATCAGTATCTTCATTTAGTATGCCTACCAGTTTCATATCTTTTATATAATCATAGACCTTTGTACTAGCAAGCCTATTCTTTTCTAGCTTACTTTCCCATCTTCCAAATCCTGTTTCTTCTTGGGCTAGTTTTGCTAGTCTTTCTATTTCTTGAGTCACTCCCATAGCCATACTTCTAACTATTTTATCTATTTCCTCTTGTGGAAATTTTTTAAATTCATTTTGAGCAAGTCTTGAAATTTCTACCTTATCTCTCACTTCCTGAATGGAAATCAAGTCCTTATCCTTTATCATCTAACCACCCCTTCTCTACCATATTCAACTAGGGTCTCTATTAAATCTTTTTTTCTTCCAAACTTTATTTCATCATTTGTAAGTTGAATTTCATCTATAGACCTTATTAATTGCCTAAGTTCTGAAACCTTCATTTCCCCTAAAATACTTTCATCTCTTATATCTATTGTATTTCCCTTAAATTCATATTGGTCTTCAGCACTTCCATTTTTTTCCTCTAAGTCCTGGTCTACTACTTGAACTTCCTCTTCCAAACCTACTTGTATTTTTCCACTATCACCTAAAAAAGTAACCATGTTTTCTAATTGGTCTGCCATTCTAGGAATAACTGTAGTGGAAACTACCTGGCCAACTCTAGATGCGGCGGCTGCTCCTGCATCTACCGATGACTTAACTGCGCTAACATCTCCCATTAAATATATGGTGTTTAGGCCTCCTGTTGCCTGTTCTAGCTTTAACAGTTTTACATTGGCAGCCTTAAGTGCTGCATCAGCTGCCTCTATAGATGGTAAATATCCATAGGTCTCAATCATTCCCAAAGCTTTATTCTTCATATTAATCACCCTTAATAGTTGGTTGGATTACTTGCAACAGACTTAACAGCCTCTCCAAAGGCATTACATGCTGCTACACAAGCTGATTGACTCCCTGTGAGTAAGCCTCCACCAAAGTTAGTTTCAGTAGGTGGTCCATAGAACAATACAAGTTCTACATCAGCTGCCTTAAGAGCTGCATCCAAGGCATAAATTGATTCCAGAGGTGGGGCTATTAAATAAGCTATAGCATTTCCCTCTTCCACTCCTGCTGACTTTGATAAATATGACCCTGACCTTGATATACAGTGGGCAAAGTAAACTATAGTCCCATCTTCATTGGCCGTTTCAAAATGAGCATCATTTTGAATAAAATCTATTGCTGCATCTATACCACTTTTTACCTCTGCTGGATTTGGTCCAGCTAATATTCCTATAAATTCTCCTGCCAGTTTGGTATTAGCATTGGCAGATCCTCCATAAAAAGAACTTGCATAAACTACTTCTACTTCAGCTTTTTTAGTAGCTTCATCTAAAGCTGTATAAGATACATCATCACAATCTGTAGTTATAATAGCTAAACTCCTGTGCTCAGGCTTTAACTCTAAACTCTTAGCCAAATCTGGGCTAACATTTGGAATTAGCTTAACACTTAAAACTTCTGTTGATAATTTTTCACCTATCATAAATACTTACCTCCCATTACATTTTAAGATCTAATCCACTGGCCTTCTGGTCTAACATTGCCTTTATTACATCTGCTATATGGGCCCCTGCTTCTACTGCTGGAGTTCCCCCTTGGTGGATATTGGATATTACAGTTCTTCTGGACTCTGGCATTCCTACAGTGGGCTTATAGGCCATGTAGCAACTCATACTTTCACCTGTTGCAAGTCCTGGTCTCTCACCAATCAAGGCAACAACTACTTCTGCTTCCACAGTTTCACCAATTACATCCATAGCTGGAACCCTACCATGTTTTACAAAAAATGGAGCTCCAACATCTATACCATATCCTTTTAGCCCTTGAACTATAGCCTCATAAGTGTCTCTAGCATTGGTTTCAATAGCCGTAGAACTTAGTCCATCTGATACATATATTTGAACCTTTGGTTTATTAGGATTTAAAGCTTTCATTTCCTTTAAAGTATCTTCTGAAAACCTTCTTCCCAAATCTGGCCTAGTTATATACTCGTCCTTGTCATGGCAAAGAGTTGCAAATGTCTTTAGACCCCATTCATTTAAAAATTCTTCTCCTACATAGGTAAAGACTGCATCCATTGCAGTTGCATGGTCTGCCCTAAACCTTAAAAATGGTTGGGTCTTTGGTCTTGAACCTGTTCTTCCAACTCCTACTCTGGCTGGTGTTGCACTTTTTAAGTGCATATAACCCTCTCTATTTACAGGGTCCTCAACTAATAATTGGTCCTTCATCTTTACTTCTGTAATATCATATAATTCATCATTCACTGACTCGTAATCATTTAATTTGCTAACCGCTTTTTCTAAAACTTGGTCAGTCCCTATATTGCTTATGTTTTCTTTTTCAAGTCCATTTAATACTTCTTGAATAAGACTTCTTAGATCTTGCTCTTTTATCATATTAATCCTCCTCAATTAAGACTTATATAAATATAGATGCGTCTCCTGCCCTATCAGATAATTTTCCATTTTCAAATATTCCCATCTTAGTCAACCAATCCTCAAACTCTTTTATAGGTTTTAATCCCATCAGTTCCCTTAAAGTAGCTGCATCATGGAAAGATGGTGTCTGGTAGTTAAGCATAATGTCATCACCTTGAGGTACTGCAATTAAATAGTTTGGTTGGGCTGCTGATAACATAGTTGCAAGTATATCCATGTCGTTTTGGTCAGCCTTAGCATGGTTTGTATAACAAACGTCAACTCCCATAGAAATACCACTTAATTTACCCATAAATAAATCTTCCAGCCCTGCTCTTATTATTTGCTTTCCATCGTATAAATACTCTGGCCCAATAAACCCTACTACTGTATTAACTAAGAAAGGATCATACTTTTTAGCAAAACCATAACATCTAGCTTCCAATGTAAGTTGGTCTATGCCATGGTGGGCATCTGATGAAAGTTCGGAACCTTGACCTGTTTCAAAGTACATAACATTCGGTCCAGAAGAAGTTCCTTCCCTAAGGGCCAAATCATGAGCCTCTTCAAGTAGGGCTGCCGTAACTCCAAAGGCCTCATTCCCCTTTTGACTTCCTGCTATACTTTGGAAGATCATATCAGCTGGAGCGCCCTTTCTAATAGCTTCCATCTGGGTAGTAACATGGGCAAGTACACAAGTCTGTGTTGGAATTTCCCACTTCTGCTTTACTTCTTCAAACATTCTTAAAATAGCTCCAACATTTTCTGCTGTATCAATAACTGGATTTAAGCCAAGTACAGCATCTCCCATTCCATAACTTAATCCTTCATATAGGGAAACCAATATACCATCTAGGTTATCTGATGGATGGTTGGGTTGAAGTCTCATAGCCAAGGTGTTTTCTATACCTATTGTAGTATTACAATGGGCTATATTTTGAATCTTCCTAGCTCCATAAACCAAGTCCAAGTTGCCCATTAACTTAGTTACTGCTGCTATCATCTCACTAGTAAGACCCCTTCTAAGTCTTTTTATGTCATTATTTGTGGTCTTCATATCTAAAATATATTCTCTTAACTCTGATACTGACCAATTTTTAATTTCATTATAAATTTTTTCATTTACTTGGTCCTGTATAACCCTAGTAACTTCATCTTCTTCATAGGCTATTACTGGATTATTCCTAAGGTCACTTAATAGTACATTTGAAAGTACTTCCTTAGCTGCAATTCTCTCTGTTAGTGTTTCTGCCATAACCCCTGCTAAGTTATCTCCTGATTTCTCTTCATTGGCCTTGGCTAATACTTCATTTAAATCTTTAAATTGATAGACTTTACCAAATAACTTTGTCTTCAAAATCATTTAATCAGCTCCTTATCTAATAATTAAATAATAATGTTTTAACTACCACTGGTACTACTTGACCTGAAGCAATTGATGCTCCTATATCTATATAATCCCCATCTGATAATTTAATGGAGTCTATACATATTATATTGTCATGGCCTAGTTTCATTCTTAAGGTCTGACCTAAGACCTTGGCCATGTCATTTTCAGCTACTACTATTAGGGGACAAGCCTGGCTTAAAACAGAATCCATTCCTCTTATAATTTTGTCTCCTAATTCCTGTATATATTTAAAACTTCCACTTCTCTCACCTTGGATTCCTAAGGCTATTAACTTATTTTCACTTAAGTCGAACCATTCCAATTTTTCACTAATTATTTCATCCATCCTACTAAAGTTCTCAAATTCCTCTTCATGAGAAAGCTTCAAAACTGGTATATTCTGAATTGGAAGAAGGTCATCACTAACATTAATAGTACTTCCACTAATTTCTGTCGTATGGGTTCCTGCTCCAACTACTGTAGCCCTTATGGTTTCTGCTGGTGGGATATTGTCTATGTCTTTCATTAGGGATGACTCCCTTATTTTCTTCCCTAGGAGGATTCCAATATCACTAAACTCCATAGGGTCTTCATAGTCCCGACTTATACTATCTGCTACTCCACCTGTAAAGGAAATGGACTGAATTTCATACTGCCTGTTCAAATCCTTATTCATAGTCAAAAGTTCTAACTGTCTGGATTTGGGCTTTAGACCTACTAACTGCTCAAGGGCCTCTACCATAATATCTAAAACTTTGTTTATTTCTGATAAACTTGCCTCTTTTCCTACTTCTATATCTAGCTTAAATTCCCCTATTAAAGATTGAATCTTTTCAGATATATATGAAACCCTCCTAGTATTAGGTTGAAACTTTATAAGCCTCCCCCCTATGTCTAAACAGGCCGTATCTATAACAGTCCCATTTTTAAAGACAGCAACATTGGTGGTTCCACCTCCTATATCTAAGTTTGCAACTACTCTTGTATGTTTGTCGGAATACTCTCCTGCTCCTGCTCCCTTACCTGCAATAATACCTTCTAGGTCTGGACCAGCAGTGGCAACTACAAATTCTCCACCAAATCCACTTAATTCTTTTAATACCTGGTCAGCATTCTTTTTCCTTGCAGCTTCTCCAGTGATAATTACAGCACCTGTATCCACATCCTTTGGGCTAAATCCTGCCTTTTTATACTCTCCCTCTATGATTTTTCTCACACTTGGTGCATCTATTTCATCTGAAGATATTAAAGGAGTAAAATGAGTATCAGACTTGTAGATAATCTGCTTATCTACAATTGATATAAGTGGTACAGAAGCCATTGACGCCCTATTCTCAACTGTCAACTCACTGAAAATTAGCTGGGTTGTCGAAGTCCCAATGTCTATACCTACACTTAACATTTTTTCTTTCATACTCTCCTCCTCTCCTTATAAAAAAAGGCAACAGAACCTAAGAAGTAATAACTTACTTCCTAGGCTCCATTGCCTTATAAAAAATACCTCATTGTATTTTATATATTAAATTTTAAATACCATATTTACTTCTGTACCAAAAGGGTCACTATATATTTTTAGGTCTCCATTTAATTTTCCCTCAACAAGCTGCTCTATTATATTTAAGCCTAGACTATCTTCACTTATATCCTCTAGTAAAAATCCTGACCCATTATCTTTATATATTATTGTAACCTTAGAGTCCTTCTTGACCACTTGTATTTTAATATTACCCTCATCCCTATTTTTAAAACCATGCTCTATGGAATTTTGGATTAATTCATTCACTACAAGGGCTATAGATGTGGATTTGTCTGAATCTATTGCAAAATTATCTCCCAATACATCTATACTGACCAAAAGATTAGGTCTTTCTATATAATTTAGCATATTGTCTGCTAATTTTTTTAGTATATCTAAAATATAGACCTCATCTATTCCATCACTGGCTAAAAGCTCATGGGTTACTGCTATACTGGATATCCTACTAATACTCTCTTGAAAGGCCTTTTGTAAATATATATCATCAACCCTTCTAGACTGCAAACTCAATAGGGACATTATGGTTTGTAAATTATTTTTTACCCTATGGTGGATTTCCTTAATCACTACTGATTTTGCCATTAACTCTTTTTCCTTACTTATCCTATCTGTTATATCTACCACTATCATGTTTACCCCTTCAACTATTTGATTTTCAATTACCACACTATACTTAATCTCCAAAAACCTTCCTTCTGAAACCACTTCTGTGGTCATAGTGCTATTTACACTAATTATGTTATTAAAGCTACTTCCATCCAGGGCCAAGTCTTCAAAATTCCTCCCTGTAATATCATAAGAATAGCCTAGTCTCATATATAGGTCTTCTGCACACTTGTTGGCATAAATAGCTGTGCCTTCCTTGTTAAAGATTACTATGCTATTATCTATATCCTGAGTTATAAAATCCATATTCTTATTTATATACTTAAAAGTTTCTGGTATTAATTCAAAGCTCTTATCAAATAGGGGCTTAGATAATATCTGTTCATTATCTAGGACATCTTTTTCAATACTTTTCTCTATGATTAAAACTCCTATAACCTTGCCCTTTTTATTCCTAATAGGGGCTGTATTTTGAACTACTATTTTCTTCTCCTGAGTTATAGCCTTAAAATCTCTTGAAACTGTTCCAGTATTTAAGGTCCTAATTGCCGCTGGTTCATTTTCTTGGAGGGCAAACTTACCAACTACCTTTTCCTTATAATTAGACCTTTCACTGAAGGGGCTAGCTTCTGCAACTACTACAGCCTTACTCCTATCCCTAGTTAAACAATCTATAAAAACATCTCCACCTACCAGTTCAGCTGTTGCATTTAAGGTAGTGGATATTTCCATAATGACTCTTATATCTTCATCATTTAATTCTGTATATCTTTTACACAAATCCATTACAGACATCAGTAGTCTCCTTCATAATTTAAAATTATAACCTTAGCCACTTCTTCCATAGAGATTCTCCTGTCCATGCTAATCTTCCTAATCCTTTCATAGGCTGTTGATTCATTTAGGCCTTCCCTCTCTATTAATAGGCCCTTGGCTATATCAATCAACTTCCTTGCCTCTAATTTCTTCTTAGTTTTTATTGCCTCTTCCTTAGCTGCTCTAACTTCCTCAGCCTTGGCCAAACCAATTTCTATAGCTGGTATTAAGCTCTTCTCATTGACAGGCTTTATAACATAGCCAGTAACCCCAATTTCCTTGGCCTGATCTATAAACTCCTTAGTGCTATAGGCTGTTAACAATATTATACAATCAGATATATTCTCTTCAATTAGGATTCTTGAAGCCTTTAGCCCATTCAGTATAGGCATTTTTATATCCATTACAACTGCATCTGGTTTTAACTCTCTACATAATTGGATGGCATCTAAACCGTCAGCAGCTTCGCCTACAACCTTGTAGCCTTCAGCCTTCAACATTTCTGAAATATCCATCCTAGTAATAGGTTCATCTTCGACTATTACTATCCTCTTATTCATAGACTAGTCCCCCTCGAATATTAAATTATCAAAGCATCTTTTATCTTATCTATACCTATACCCATCTTGGCACTTACTCTAAATACTTTTTGTGCTCCCGCTTTAGATAATATATCTTCTGCTCTTTCTATGTTTCCATCTTCCTCATCTATTTTTGTTACAATACCAATTACTTCCTTATGTCCAAACATCTTACTGAAATTTGGGGGATAAAGATTTAATTCATCAGTAGAGCTTTGAACAAAGGCAATAAGGTCATACTTGAAAGATAGATTTAAAATCGTTTTATGAAAAACCTTATTTTCAAAATATTCTCCAGGTGTATCTAAAATATTCTCATAATATTTTACAGACTGAGTTTTCCTATAAATCAAGTCTTGGTCCTTAAGTGCCTGTATCAAAGTTGTCTTGCCTGACTTAACCCTTCCTATAAACATAATTTTTTTCATTGCCTCACCCATTAAAACTTAGTAATTTGACAAGCTGTAAAACCTAATACATTCTCTAACATATTCAATATCTCTTCAATGGCCGTCTCCACACTCATTACATCTCCATTTATAACCAGAGAACCACTAAACCTATCTAGAAAACCCAGTTCTATATTGGCAGCCTTCATAGCTATATCTGCTGCAATAATAGCGGCTTCGCTGGGAGTTATGGTCAATATACCTACTGCATGTTTTTGGTTTTCAAGGCCTAGAGCTTCATATATGGCTTCATTGGGACTAGGAATAACATGAGCTAAAGTTATCTGTTTTCCTGGTACATACTCTTGTATGCTTCTAGATTTTTCATTCATACTCATAATATCAGTCCTTTTTTATATTAAAAAAGCCCACAACTATTCTAAGTTGTGGGCTCCATCGCCTAATTTTGATACGCCATTGTATCTTCATCAATTATTATATTATATATAGTCAGAAATTTCAAGTTCTTTATGCTCTAAATTCTCTCCTATATAAATCCCTATTTGTTGCTTCCTATCTAGCTATTTTTTATTCTATTATTTTATATATGTAGATGCCTATGATTAGTCTAATAATAATCTATATTTTATTAAGGATTCAATTCCTATCGACCTAATAAGAACTACGCAATTATCTAAAAAAAATTTACACATAGAGATAGTCCCTTGTAAGACAATAATTTTATATTTTCTAAAAATCCATCCAAAAAACTCCTTTATTTTTATTAGTATTTAACTAACTTAAGATATGATAGATCTTTCTATTCATAATAACATTTAAATCAAATGGATTATTCCTATGTATATTATCTTTAACAAATAGCCTTATCTTATAAAAATTGATTTAATGCATCTATCAATTTTTTATCCTAAATTATCATATTTCTTAAACAAACCTTATAATATAAGACCTCTAAGTATTTTACTTGAATTTTACCTCTATATGATTTATATTTAATTTTTTCCACCTATACTTAGTATAAAAGGAGGAAGATATATGAAAACTTTAAATATTGGAATTGATATTGATGGAACCCTAACAGGAGCTTATGATTGGCTTCCAATGGCCAACCATTACTTTAAAAAATCTATAAGGGAAGAAGATATTATTGAATATGATATTCACAAGGTCCTTGCCATAAGTAGAGATGAATACGAGATTTTTTATAGCCAGTTCGGTAGGGAGATTCATAAAAATGCTCCCATTAGAGATGATGTTAAATTGGTCTTAGACAACTTGTATTTAGACCATAGACTTCACTATATTACTGCTAGAAGTCCACTAATGAAAAATGTTACCAACCACTGGTTAAATAAACATGACCTTCCTATAACTAGCCTATCCCTACTTGGAAGCCATAGTAAACTTAGTCGTGCCTATGAACTTGGCTGTGATATTTTCATTGAGGATAGGTATGAAAATGCTCTGGAACTTTCCCAAGGAGGACTTATGGTAATATTAATAGATACTAACTATAATAGAAAGCCTCTTCCAAAAGGAGTTACAAGGGTTAAAACTTGGAAAGAAGTCTATAAACTTATACAAAATATTTCACTAATAGAAAATATTTTTCAAACTGCTTAAACTCCCTAGGAGTTACATAAAAAATAGTACATACTTTAGTATGCACTATTTCCCATAATTTTTATATCCTATTCGTAGTCTACACCTGTCTTTAAAAAACTTCCATTTTCTAAATCCCTAAAGGCTTCTTGTAATTCTTCTCTAGTGTTCATTACTATTGGTCCACCCCATGATATTGGCTCATCTAACCTATCAGAAGACAAGTAAAGTAAATCTAATCCATTTGGTCCAGCTTGAACTGACAGCTTAGTTCCCTCTGATAGCTTAACAGCTGTTTTCTCTTCTATAGCCTGGCCTGCAATTTTTCCATCTCCCAGTAGAGAAAATACCATAAGAGACTTATCATTTTCCATTTCTATTTCAAAATCACTATTAGGCTCAAGGATTATATGATAAAAATCTAAAGGTGAATACTTAGGTTGAAAACCCTTCTCTCCCTTATACTGGCCGCTAATTAACCTTAACTTACCTCCGTCTAGGTCTATTTCTTTAATATCTTCCCTGTTTATACTGTGGTATTCTGGTTTAGCCATTTTGTCTTTCTTAGGTAGGTTAAGCCATATTTGTACTCCTAACATTCTTTCAGATGGTGGAAGGGTCTCTTCATGCATTATACCTGATCCTGCTGTCATCCACTGGACTTCTCCATCTCCTACTTGGGCAGTATTTCCAAGGCTGTCCCTGTGAACCATGCCACCCTTTACAATTAAACTTACAGTTTCTATTCCCCTATGAGGATGCATTGGAAACCCAGCAACATAATCGTCTGGATTTGTACTGTCAAATGAATCTAGCATTAATATTGGATCATAAGTTTCAACTGTCTTGTTGCTAAGTACCCTTACTAGGCTAACCCCTGCTCCATCACTTGTTCTAAAACCCTTAATTTGATCAACTATTTTCCTCTCCATTATCCAAACCTCCAAATTTTTTCATTAGTTTTACTAGTTGAATTTGCTCTTCTTGTGTCCAAATATTCATTTTAGAAACTATGGTCTCTTCATTTAATGGATAGACTTGATCCATTAAATCCCTGCCTTTTCCAGTAATAGCCAAAATGAACTTCCTCTTATCTTTCTCATCTTGCCTCCTAGTTAGGAAACCATTTTTTTCTAGGTTTTTCACTATTACAGGTATAGTGCCACTTGTACTTAATATTTTTTCTTGGACCTGGCCCACTGTTAAAGGTCCCTTATGGTATAGGGCTTCTAAAACTCCAAATTGGGCCATAGTTAAACCATACTTTGTATATATCTTGTTATTCTCCCTGTTTATTTCGTTTAAAGCCCTGCTCATACCTATGAATATTTGTAATTCTGTCTTGTCCATAATTCCACCTCATAATAAAATATATCTCTAATTAGTTATAGTTTACTCTAGTTAGAGTTATATTGCAAGTCATTTTTCCAATTCCTTCAAAAATACTTCATTGGCATCTAGTAAGCTTTTATAGTATTCATCATATTTAGGTGATAAGCTCCTCATGGCTGGAATAAAAATATCCCTATAGCCACTAGTTTCTACCAAGGACCTCATTAGGTCTTCCAGCTCCTTATGATAAGACTTGTCATAGGCTTCTGACTTCTTGTATTCCATATAGTCATCTATTATCCCTTTGTTTTTTTCTAGGAAATCCTTAGGGTTTTTTATAGAATCCAATTTGCTTTTTTCAAATTCATCTAGTTTCTCGTCTGTCCAAAAGTCCATGACATCTTCTAATTCAAGCATTATTTCATCTGGCAATTTAATAAGGTCCAACCCATCTAAAAATTCTACTATTTCTCTATAGGCTCTCTCCTGACTTGGACTTTCAATTTTTATGTTCAAGTATGGACTAAAATGATTTAAGAAAAACCTCCCATAAAAACCTGGAAATACTTCCAGTAATCTTTCCTTGATATATTTTTTCTTTTGTAGACTATTTATCCTATCTCTTATATCTAAAACTTGTCCTGATATTTCTAATTCTTTAATTAGGTCTAATTTTTCTTTCTCAAGATCTAGGTCTATTTTTTTCTTTATGGCTATCTTCCTAAGGTCTTCACTAAAAGAATTACTTACTAAAAGTTCTCCTATTTCTTCAACTGATAGTCCCAAGGCTCTTAATATCCCAATCTTGTTTAGACTTTCAATATGGTCAGGTTTAAAGTCCCTATAGCCACTTCCATCTAGGCCTACTTGTATTAAGCCCTTGGCCTCATAATAAGCTATTGCCTTTTTGCTAAGGCCTGTCAATTTGCAAACTTCATTTATCTTCATCTTAGTCCTCCTATACTTTACAGAAAATTTCGAATACGGCTTCCAGTATGCTATACTTAAAATAAATATAAATTAAATAAAACTGGAGGTAACTTATGGGAAAAAAATTTATTAAAAAGGGCCTGCTTCCAATTTTAATTTTTTTAACTATTAATTTCTCTCTTTACAAGCTAGGCCATATCGACTCAAAAACCTTACTTTTATCCCTTTATGGAACAGGATTTTTTTCACAGTTTATAGACTTTGACTACAAAAAGTTGGGAAACTGGATCTTTATCATAATCCTATCTGGCCTATATATTTTTCAAGCTATAAGATAAGTGATAAGTTTATAAATCTATAATAAGCTATGACCTAGGGGGCTAGTCAAATAAAAGATCATTTAACTATGGTCTTTTATTTGAAATTACATTAATTTAACCAAAGTGATAGTAAGTAGTCAAAAGGATTATATCTTCTAACTTCAAGAGCTAGCCTTTCATCTGGACCTCCTAGATTTTTAAATGAATACTAAACTTGTAAAATAAACTAGCTAGAAGCCAAGCATCTCACTACTATTAGAAAAAGAAAAGCTTTTTTAGTTGCTGGCAAATCTAGGAGGTCTCCTTAAAGTAAATTCCAACTCTTAAAAAACTTCTTAAATTTATCATTTAACTATGACTTCTTTAACAATTATACCCTTCTATATATTTATATCTAAGCTTGCTTATATTCTTTTATTTTTGTATAATTTAGATAAATACTTATAAGGGTGGTTGTTTTATGTTTTATGAAGGCTTCATAGATTTAAAATGACAAGTAAATAGTAAAAGCCGTTGGCTTTTAAATTAAATAGCCACTTATAATTATTTTCCATTGATGCTCTTAAATTATAGGTGACTTTTATCCTATGTTGATAGTATCTTTTTTTGTGCCTATTTTTATTTAAAGGGGGATTTTTATGATAGATAAAACTGTACATATTAAATTTTTAAAATCCATTAAAATAATTTCCTCTAGGCATACTTGAGTTTATTCTTTGGTTTAGTTTAAACTAAGATGTCTAAATAATAGCAAGTGCTAAATTAGGAGGATTTATTATGGAAAATCAATTACCAAGTATTTTTGAAACATTTAATGATGCAAGACGAAATGGATTTTTAGACTTAAAGGCTATTAAGGACCAGGGGAAAAAAGTAGTTGGAACCTTTTGTACTTATACGCCAGAAGAGATTTTTATAGCTGCTGGAGCTATTCCAGTTGGCCTGTGCTCAACTTCTGATGAAACTATTCCAGATGCTGAAGCCCACCTACCTAGAAACTTATGTCCACTTATAAAGTCTAGCTATGGCTTTGCCATTACAGACAAGTGTCCCTATATGTATTTTTCTGACCTAGTTGTTGGAGAAACTACTTGTGATGGAAAAAAGAAAATGTTTGAACTCCTTTCTGAAATTAAAAATGTCCATGTTATGCAGCTACCTAATAACCAAACTGACCCTATGTCTGTTGACCTTTGGAGGAGTGAGGTTGGTAAACTTAAGGAAAGGGTTGAAAGAGACTTTAATGTTAGTATATCTGATGAAGACTTAAGGGAGGCCATTAGGTATAAAAACAAGGAAAGACAAATATTAAAAAACATCTATGAATTATCTAAACTTACTCCCCCACCTATGACAGGGTCTGACCAATTGAAACTATTATTTGGGTCTCAATTTAAATTTGACTTTGAAAAGAAAATAGAGGAATTAGAAACTACTTATGAAAATATTAAGACCGCTTATGAAAATGGAGATAGGCCTGTTTCTAGTCAAGCTAAGAGAATTATAATAACAGGTTGTCCAATGGGAGGAGTTACTGAAAAAGTTGCCCATGTCATCGAGGAAGTTGGTGGAGTTGTAGTTGCCTATGAAAACTGTACAGGAGTAAAAAAATTGGACAAGATGGTCAGTGAAGAAGGAGACCCTATAGAAGCTATTGCTGACAGGTACCTACAAATTGGATGTTCTGTTATGTCTCCTGATGACAATAGGTATGAACTACTTGAAAGGTTAGTTGAAGAATTCCAAGCAGACGGAGTAATTGAAATGACCCTGCAAGCCTGCCATACCTATAACATAGAGTCTCGTGAAATTAAAAATAGGCTTAATGACAAAAATATCCCCTTTCTAACTGTTGAAACTGACTATTCTACATCAGATATTGCCCAACTTAAAACTAGGGTAGGTGCTTTCTTGGAGATGATAGTATGATTTTTTCCCTTGGAATTGACTCGGGGTCTACTATGTGTAAGGCAGCCCTAGTCTCTAATGGAGAAATCATTGACTGTATGTCCCTAGCCTCTGGCTGGAATACTAAGGAAACTGCCATTAAATTAAGGGATGAAATCCTATCTAAAAACAAGCTTGAAATAAAGGACTGTAAAATCGTATCTACTGGTTATGGAAGGGAAAACATTGACTTTGCAGACAAGTCCATAACTGAAATAACTGCCCATGGCCTTGGTGGCTTATTCTTAGCCCCTGATATTGATGGAATTGTAGATATTGGTGGCCAGGACTCTAAAATTATAGAAGTTGAAAATGGAAGGCTAGTAAATTTTGTTATGAATGATAAATGTGCTGCTGGAACTGGTAGGTTTTTAGAAATGGCCTGCCGTAAACTAGAAATACCTATGGAGGCTATTGATGACTTTATTGATACAGAAGACTTTGTGACAATTAATAGTATGTGTGCTGTCTTTGCTGAGTCAGAAATAATTGGCCATCTTGCAGCCTCTAAAGACAGGGCAGAAATATTAAATGGAGTTATTCACTCTATTGGCTCTAGGCTTATCTCTATGATGGGAAAAACCTCTACTAATAAAACAAGTAAATTCCTTATGACTGGTGGGCTTTCTCAATCAAAAGAAGTGGTTAAGTCTATTGAAAAATCCATTGGCTGTAAACTTACAAGCCATAGGCTGTCTCCCTATGCTGGAGCTATTGGAGCTGGCATTTCTATAAAATAAATACTTAGTAAATCCCATTAGGTTTAATGGGATTTACTTTTATCTATAGGATTATTTTACATAGCTTCTAGGACATTGATTACTATTTCCAGACATATGCTGGCAGAATGGTCCATGTTGTCCCTGAATTCTTCAAAACCTCCTGTTATACCATCAGAAACGGTTTTTATTAACATACAGGGAACCTCATTCCTATTACAAGTTAAAACTATACCTGCTGCTTCCATTTCACATATATCTGCCTTAAATAACTTATGTAGATTTCTCTTTTTTTCTCTTGTTCCAACAAATTTATAACCTGAAGCACAAATAACTGGCTTTAACTCTGGTAAAATCCTAAGAGCCTCCTCTAAAACACTCCTACTTGTTGGTATATATATGCTTGGATATCTAGCATACTGGCCTACATCGGTTTTATCTGCATCAGATGTATCAAAATCATAGTGGACAACATCTTCTACTATACAGGTTTTAGTAAGGGCCATTTCATCCGTTAGTCCGCCTACAACTCCAAAGTTCACAATAAAGTCCACATCAAACTTAGTTATTAAAAACTGGGTTGCTGATGCTGATGCTATTTGACCTACTCCACTACGAACTACATATAAATTATCATTTCCCAATTTATAGTGATTTACTGAATGTCCCTTAAATTGTAGGCTATCAACTGGCTTACCAAATTTATTTAGGACTGCATCTATTTCTACTGCTACAACCATACCTATATTTTTCATATGCTCCCTCCTATTTTTCTTCTAATTTTGATTTTATCACTGATTAAAAATATAAGTCATTTATATTTTTAAGTCAGATATTTACTAGTTATATAAAAACCCCTATCTCTTAGCTATGGCCTACATGGAATTGGAAGAGCTTTAGGAAGCAAGCTCAACAATCCAGAAAACACAGTTCCAGCCATAGAAAAACACCTACTAGATGACTTAAATGATATTTCCCACTTGGATTTTGAAAAAACTCAAATGAAAAATGATATAAACCTTCAAATAAGGCATAATGCCCTTGACCTTACCAATGAAGCCATTGGAGGAGAGGTAGGACTTTCCTTTGGTATTACAGGTCCTTTTACATCTGCTAGTAGCCTATTCCCACCTGAAAAAATGCTAAGGTCACTTAGGAAGGAACCAGAAAAGGTTCACCAGCTTCTAAGCTTTGTAACTGATTGCCTACTGGGTATAATTGACGATTTTGCCCCTATGGAAAACATATCCATGTCCATAGCAGATCCTGTGGCATCTGGTTCACTCCTATCTCAAAAACAATACCGTGAGTTTGTCTTGCCTTACACCAAAAGATTGGTTGATAGGATGCACCACCATAATAAGTCTGTAACTTATCATATATGTGGAGATACTACTAGTATACT
>CAZRYA010000001.1:32229-36178 GCA_964604235.1 uncultured Tissierellaceae bacterium
GGGGGATTTAGCCCATGCAAAAAAAGTCATAGGTCATAAAGTCCAAATAGTTGGAAATGTAGATCCAGTTAATTACTTGCTCCTTGGTAACCCACAAACCATTGATGAAGCAGTTAGGCATTGTTTCAAAAGTGCCTATGGATCAGATAAAGGCTTCTTTATATCTACTGGTTGCGACCTTCCTTTAGACACGCCTTTCGAAAATGTAGATTATTATATGGAATCTTGCAGAAAATATGCAAAATATCCGATAGATACTTCTCTTTTTCTCTAATAATAAAAAGATGATTTCTAAAGAAATCATCTTTTTAAATCCTGCTACCTATAACATATATACCAAATGTCTCCACCCTTAAAGCCAACTCTCTTATATAGGTTAATTGGGCTACTAAGATTATTCATATCACCTGATACTGTCACAAAATCCGACTGGCCCTTCATCCTATTTAATAGTTCCGAAACCATCGCCTTACCTATCCCCTTACCCCTATGGTCAGGTAAAACTTGTATCCATTCTAAAATGCCCTCATTTACATATTCATCTAGGTCGGCAATTCCAAAAGCTATAGGCCTTCCCTCCAATTTACTTTCAACAAAGACCCACAAGTCCTCCCTATAAACCTCCGTATCTAAATAGGATTTTAAAATATCTTCATTCATACTTATATTGTCATAGGATCTTCTTATTATATCTACAGCATATTGGAAGTCTACCCTGTCTCTCCTATCAAATGTCCTAATACTATAGCCATCATCTAGGTATGGAGGCTGAACTCCATCTAGCCTATTAATTATCCTAAAAAACCTATCTACCTTTTTAAAAGAATCTTTATCACTGGCTGGCAGTATCTCCCACTCTTCTTGGTGGTATATTTCCATACTATCTGCCTTTACAAAGAGCTTATCCTTCCAATATGGTAGGGCTGAATGTCTGCAAGGTGCCTTTATGTAATCATCTATTCCCATCATAGTATCACCCACTTCATATTTTATATATACATCATAACATAAAATATAAGCTGGGTCCCCACAATTTAACCTAGCTCATCCATTTCCCCCTCCTTATCATTCAAATAGTTTTGTTCAAGAGTCTTGATATGGAAGGTAAAATAATAGTACTTAAAAAGAATTACAGCTAGGATTATAAACCTTAAGATGGGCCTATCCAAATAAAAAAATGTCACTATTAGTAGGCCAGATACTGGCAAGAGTATACATAACTTCCTCCTTAAGGTCATAGACCTATTTATTAGGAAATCCTCTAGGTGTTTTTTATAAATACTTGTTGAGATAAACCACATATGGAATTTATCTGACCCCTTAGAAAATAAGAATGATGCCAATAATAAAAGTGGAGTCGTTGGTAATACTGGTACAAATATGCCTATTAAACCTAGCCCTAGGGCTATAAAAGCCATTAGGAGCAAAAGGCCTTTAATAAGTTTAGACTTCATAGCTTATCCCCCTTATTTAGCCATTTAAAAACAAATTATCAGTATTAAATAGAAAGTATACAATTAAAAAGAAACTGCTATGAAAAAGTACAAACAACATGAAATTTTTCATTACACCTTCCCCTTTAAAGTGATCTTTTAAAAGCCTTAAAAATCCTACTGGTCTAAGGACATCCCAAGAATTGAACCTTATATTTCTCCCTAGGTATACTCCTATTGATATTAAGATATTTAAAATTATAGCACTGGTATAGAAAAAAGTCTTATCAACCACCCTAATATTAGCTGGATCTAGCACTATTAGATAAATGTATTGGAGTAAATTTATATTTAATATTGTATTCATTATACCCGATAAGGCAAAGGCCATTATAGACACTATATCATACCACAAGGCCACTGGGTTTTTATCCACTGACCTGTGGCTTAGGTTTAACTCCGTTATTAAATAGTTAGAGTTGGGTAAGACCAAAACCCATATAATTAGGCCTGTGATTATTTCAATATAGGCTATATATACAAATAATTTAATAGAATAAATACTTGCAAGATAATTAAAAGCTATAAATAATATAAAACTTGCTATTAAGACCATAAGTGGAATTATAGACAATTTGAAATTCCATATCATAGGCTTATAAAGGTCTACCTTATATATTTTAGGCCTTAATTTAATGGTCATATAGGCAAATAAATTTAAGACTATTACCATAAATATCTTCAAACTCTTTCCCCCCAACTAAAGGATTTCTATTTGCTTTACAACTTGTCCATCTAAATCCTTTATCTTAAATGTATCCCCCTCTAAAACTCCGTAAGTATGAGGATTGTTTTCCTTTGGCAAACTAACACTACCTGGATTTAAGAAATAAACCCCATCTTTTTCTTCAGCCCTTAAAATATGGGTATGGCCTGAAATAAAAACTGATCCTTTTTCTAAGTCTACCATATTGGCTTCGTTATATATGTGACCGTGGGTCAAAAATATCCGCCTTGACCCATACAATAGGTTTGAGTAAGTTGCCATGATGGGAAACTTAAGAACCATTTCATCCACTTCGCTGTCACAGTTCCCCCTAACTGCAATTATCTTATCTGAATGGGCATTTAAAATTTCTATGACTCCCTTTGGACTATATTCCCTTGGCAGGTCATTCCTAGCCCCATGATAGAGTATGTCACCTAGGACTATTAGGTAGTCCCCAGCTTCTTCTTGAAATCTTTCCATGGCCTGATTAAGATAATGAACCGACCCATGTATATCTGATATAAAAAATAATTTCACCTTATCCCTCCTTAATTTTTTAACTTAAAGAACATTTCAACTAGACCACTATTTAAATTTACAACCAATCCATAATTTCCACCTAGGTCACCATAATTTTCATATAATCCCTTTTCATATAGGCTTGGATAAAGGTTGGGAATATTTATTAAATCCACATCGGCCTGGTATTTCTTTATAAATTTATTGGCCAAGGCCTTAGCCTGACCTTCTGTAATTTTGTTATCTGGAATATTTTGTCCATAGTCCTTTAGATGATATCTTGTAAGCTTAGATTTACTATCAAATTCTGCCTCTAGTTTAACGCTAACATAGGATTTATCATCTAATTTTCTCAAATATAACATTGTAGAATCTTTTGCTGGCAGCCTATAGGCTATAGTATCTTCTATATTAAATAGACCACTAGGTAAATAATTGGCTAGTATATCTTCTAAGACGCCTACTTCTTCCTTATAATTATTCTTATTGTCCCTTACAAGAGTATTATCGTCTCCTATTTTAGTAAAAGTATATAGGCTATCTACTGCCTGGCCTTTTACTAGCTTATATGAGTCAACAGTGTCCTTGTAAAATGGAAAATCATAGTTAAAAACGCCCTCTATATAGTTTTCACCATCATAGTCTAGGATTATATTATCCTCATATGGAAATTCTAAACTGTTTGGATATAAATTTGATTCTAGGGTAAATATAGGCCCAAAATTCTTGCCTTCATCCTGGGATCTATCATAGGTCTTCTTATCATAAACAAACAAGACCCCTTCCTCTTCTTTAATTACAGCAGTTTCCTTCCAAGACTTGGGCAAGCTTATAGTATAATCAAAAACCCTATTATAATACAAAAAGCTATCCCCTAAATCTACTTCTTTTAAAGGACTTCCTAGGATAATCACCTTGTTCTTACCATCCCATTTTAAATCTTCTTCTAGTGCCTGGCTAATATCCCTTATGGCCCCATAATCCTGTCCGTTTAGCCTTATTACTTGTGACTCAAGCTCTAGTGACCTACTTCCATCCTTGCAGTTTAGCTTTATCCCCCTTGAACCCTTAAGTTCATAGTCAAAAGATAACATTTCCGCCATGTCTTCCATTGGAATATAGGACTTAGAACCCCTTATAATAAGCTGTGAATCTACTTTTTTACCTTGAAATACTAATGTAGCTTGTAAGTCATTAGCATATGAAATTCCTGAAAATAAAGTAAATA
>CAZRYA010000002.1:0-21942 GCA_964604235.1 uncultured Tissierellaceae bacterium
CTATATATACTTTTTAGAAATTCATCCTTGGTGAATTCCCCTTCACATACATATAGGCCTAACTCTTTAGCTTTTTCCAAATTATTGTCATCTCTATATCCTAATAATTCTAAGCTAATATTTAATAACTTAAAATTATTTATATTATAAGCTATTTCAAGATTTTTTCCTATATCTATTTTGTCTAAAACTACTTTGTAAAGCTCTTTATCACTCAGTTTATTCCAATTATTAGGAATTATCTTAATATCTTCCAATTGGGCTTTTATTTCTTCAATTCTAATCATTATAATTTAATACTCCTTTTAAATCTATTTAACAGTTTCCTTGTTTTTCTTTAAATACCTTCCCCAAATTACTACAAATACCATACCTATAAGCATCATAGTTATTAAGAATCCAAAAAAGTATCTATAACCCAAGACACCTGGGTGCTTGTCTAACAACTTTCCAGCCAAGATAGATACAAATATTTCTGGAAGATAGCCTATTATTGAAATAACTCCTGCTGCTGTTCCCGATAGGTTAACTGGAATATCTCCCTCTCCCATCATGGCCCAAGTCATAGCATAGTTTACATCAAAGAAGAAGTAGCTATTAAATAAAGTATTCCAAAAGGTATTAGCATCTTTGGATTTTGTGGTAGAACTAAAATTCTAAGTACAGCTATAACAATCATCAAAAACGATGTAAATAGTACCTTAACTGTACCAAATTTATCTGACATCACTCCACCACCAAAACTTGAAAACGGAGTCATATATCTTTTTAAGGCCCCTAAGGTCGCACCTATAACTACTGAAACCCCTAATATGTTTGTTGCATAGGGAATAAAGTAATAAACTGACAAGGTAAAGACATAAGTACAGAAGGTAACAATACTAATTATCCAAACTGCTGGCATTTTTAAAACAGTTCCCAGGTCTTTAAATTCTATTCTTTCACCCTTGTCCCCACTATCATCTTCCATCTTTAAGTAAACCATTATTCCTGATAGGATTGTTATTATAGTATAAAATATAATAATTTACTTCATACCTGTTACATCATCTAATTTTTTTACTCC
This sequence comes from uncultured Tissierellaceae bacterium, assembly GCA_964604235.1. GTDB lineage: Bacteria > Bacillota > Clostridia > Tissierellales > Tissierellaceae > CAZRYA01. The sequence continues at coordinate 1,067 of CAZRYA010000002.1, forward strand.
CATCCTAAAGGCCAATATGGCCATTGGTGCCATTATAGCTGCCGTAAGGCCTCTTGCTCCTTCAAATAAACCAAATGCCTTACCCTGGTCTCCATCACCGCTTAAAATTCTAACTGCCTTTACACAGGCTGGCCAGAAGGCAAATAGCGAAGTGAAACCCCATAGGGCATAAAGTAAAATCAGGGCATAATATGGTAGTGGGAATAAGTTAATTATTCCTCCTATACCAGTGAGTATCAAAGAAACAGATAGTACCTTTCTAGTAGAAAACTTATCGGCAACATATCCTCCAAATAAGTAAGATATCATCCCGAATATTCCAAAGATACTTCCGAAGACTCCCATTTGTGTGTTTGTTAAATTATAAGTTTCTAAGTATACATCATAATAGTCATACCTAAAATAGGGTAGTCCATATATTATAGATCCACTTGCTGCAACTAGTAATATGGCTATAAAGTTTTGTTTTAACTTATCACCTATACCTAGTTTATTAGTTATTTTTTCTAGTATTTTATTCATCTTTCCACCTCGTAGTTATTCGTATATACTGCTATATTTATTAATTAAATAGTCATTGTAGTATTTATGATTTAAGACCTCATCAGTTGCATTTAACATTAGCTCTTCAGTATTATAAATAGCACCTTGACTATATATATTTGTATAAAACCACTCATTTAACTCTATAAAATTTCCCTTTGCAATCAGGTCATTTTTATTAGCTAGCTTTTCATCTATTACATTATCTATTTGGGCTGCTTAAATATTTCCTAAGATATAATTTGTAAAGTAGCCATAATATCCTGAAACCCAATGAACATCTTGTAAAACACCCATCCTATCATTTGGCGTTTCCAAATGTAAATAGTCCCTACACTTTTCATTCCAAACCTGTTTTAAATCCTCTAGCCTTATCCTATCGTTTATTAGTTCATTTTCTAACTCTGTTCTTAGGATAACATGTAGATTATAAGTTAGTTCATCAGCATCCATTCTAATATGAATAGATTCAACTCTATTTAAGCCATTATAAAAATCCTTAAGAGGAAGATCCTTATAAGCTGGGAATAGCTTCTTAAATTTAGGATAATAAAACTCCCAAAATGCTAAACTCTTTCCCACTATATTTTCATAATACCTGGCAACTACTTCCTGTACAGTTATTGAAGCCGCCTCTGCTAATTGATAGAGTACAAACTGGAATCTACGCCTTGTTCATAAACAGCTTGCGCACCTGTATGAAAGGCTGTTGTAAATCCTGGTCTAAAATCTCCTTCATGGTATTTAGTAAAAATTCGGACATCCTTATTGGATATGGGTAAGACAGTTGGATAACTTCCTAGGTCAATTCTCCCTCCGTCCCTATCAAAACCTATATAACTTAAAATATCGTCTGTCATTATAATCTGTTTCTTTATATCATGCCTCCCTATAAAAATATCCTTCCCCACTGATAGGGGTCTTTCCTCTACTCTATTTAAAATTTCACTAGTTGTATTTTTAATATTCTGAAAAATTGGCTTTAATTGGTCATATTTCATATTTATCGAATTGTAAGCCAACATCCCATCATATGGATTTTCTGTATAGCCAAAATAACCTGCAAAATTTCGCAAGTGCTTAATGATTTTATTTAAATATGGAATTAATATATCAAAATCATTGGCCCTTCTGGCCTCATTCCACATTAATTCCCCTTCACCTAAAGATGTTTGATAGTCTATGTATTCATCTTCTGGTATGTAGTCCATAAACATTTTATTTCTCTTTATCTTCCTTTTTCTCCCTGTATTCAGCTGCCTTATTTATTATTTCATCATCCTCATCTTGGTCATCAGACCTATCTATTAAATAGGCTATGGCTAAGAATAGTTTTGATTGCTTTACTCTTTCACGTTTCTTGTATTTATAACTCCTAACTGTTGCTGGTGTAGTATTCATAAGCTCTGAAATCTCTTGATTATCCTTATATTGGTATAGGATTTCAAAAATTTCCTTCTGCCTATTAGTCAAGCCTGTAAGATTACTATCTAAATTAATTAGGTAATTAAACATTCCCCCATGATCATGTTGAATATGTTCTTCCATTGACCTCTTACCATTTACAAATCCTTCATTTTCTTTGGACTTGTAGATAAGGTCTTCTTCCTTTACCTCTCCACAAACTAAACATACATAAACCTTTTTTTCCACTAAATAAGTATATCCATTTATTATCTCTGAAATATCTACTGAATCCAGTAATTCCTCAAATAGTTTCATATGGCAACCCCTTTGAATTTGAAGTATACCACAAGAGAATTAACAATATAACTAAAAAGTCTGAAACTTTATAAAACATTTTTATTATTTCTAAACATTTTATAGCTTCGTTTACTATTTTTGTTTTTCCTAAGATTAGTTTTATATTTTTATAAGCCCAATAAAGTTAAATTAACATTTATAGGTATTTTATTAGATTTTTATATCACACACTTTATTTTATTGGTAGGATATGTATATTCCTACCAATAAAACCTGTCAAAAAAAGTAGGTGGATTAGTCCACCTACTTTTTACATTAAATATTAACTTTCATATATCCTAAACAGGACATATCTTCCATTTTTCTAAAACCTATACTTTCATAGAAATTTTTGGTCTTTTCAGTATCCTCAGTTGCCAAGACAATTTGCCTAACTGATTTGTACCTATCTAGGACTATCTCCAATAATTTCCTTCCTATTCCTTGCCTATGATAGGACTCTAAAACCAATATATCTTGAATATAAATGATGGTAAACCCATCTCCTACTAGCCTAATTAGGCCTACTAATTCCTCTCCATCCCAAGCTGATATAAGGCCTAATGAGTTATCTATTGCCATTATCAAATTATCCATATCCTTAGTATAGGCTGTCCACCCAACATCATTGTAAAGCCTTTCTACCTGGTCCCTATCTAAATTAACCTTTTCTTTAATACTTATACTTTTCATATTATCCTCCTTAAAATTTTATTTAAAGAGAAGTTCTAATTCTATTATTCATATCTAATCCCCCTAGGATTTAATTAAACTAATTATAGCATAATGAAATATCATCTAACAAATCTTAAGACCCTGTTGAGCTATAATGCCTTACTCCAAACTGCCATATATACAGTGATAAAATAAAGAAAGTTAATCCTACAAAAGGTGACATCCACCCGATCCAATATGGGTAACCTAAAGGGTCTGCCTTGCCTAGTATATTCATAGCCGGAAAATAGTTAACACTTGCTATTGGAACTAGGTAGATGAGAACATTCCTAAACCAAGGTTTATATATAGAAATAGGGTATTGACCTGCTTGAACTCCACCATAAGTAAAAGAATTCATAATCTCCAAGCTTTGAATTGACCAAAAAGACAAGGTGGCTTGCAAAACTATTAGCCCTGAAAATAAAAAATTCCCACCTAAAATAGCTCCTATTAAAAGCAAAGTCTTTCCCAAAGTCCAACTTATATTTAACCTAGTAAGAGACCATACCAGTACTATAAAACCTTGAATAAATCTTCCAAACCTCATAAGCTGAATATCTTGACCTAATATTTGCAAGACTGTTGACCTTGGTCTTAATAGGATTCTATCAAAGTCTCCTGACCTGACCAACTTAGGAAATACGTCAAATCCTCTAGTCCAGCCTTCACAGATGGCAAAACCCATATGGATTATCCCATAAAATAAGGCTGCCTCTTCAAAATTAAAGCCTTTTATAGACCCAAACCTATCGAAAAGTATCCAAAGTCCAAAAAATTCTATAAAAGTTATAAGAAAATGTCCTGCTGCCATCATTAAAAAAGATGCCTTATACTGAAGTTGAGATTCTAAATTTAGCCTTAAATACTTAAGGTATAATTTTAAACTATCCATATTAACCCCCCTGTACTACTAGGTCTTTTAATTTAATATTTAAAATTAATTGACCTAATCCATATAATAAAACTACCCATATTATTTGAAATGCAAAATACTTGTGTACTTGTGAAAATCCTATTTGTCCAGTAAAAAACATAGCTGGTATATCTAACAAGGCCCTAAATGGCAAATATCTCATTACCAGTTTTAAGCTTTCTGGAAACAGGGGTAGGGGAACTATCATACCTGAAAACAAAGTGACAATGGATGAAAGTAACCTTTGTATACCATCTCCTGAAATTGAGTATAGGCTGGTTATATTTATTATATTTGTAATTGTACATGAAATTAGTAGGGCTCCAAAAGTTGTAAGTATCCAACCTAAAAATGCTCCTATACTGGCTGGCATTGTCATTCTATACCCACTTGGAAGTAGACCTGCTATTATAAACATAGGAATTGATTTCAACAAAGTTGGCCCTGTTCTAAGGGCAAAGGCTCTAGCAAACCAATAGTTGTATAGGTTCATAGGCCTTACTAGTTCATAAGTTACATTACCTGTTCTTATAAGATTTTGAATTTCAATATCCCCATTCCAGGGTAGCATGGAAAGCATAGCTTGACCCAGCCATATATAGCTAATAGCTGTGGAGTAGTCCATGGGCATAGGAGCCCCACCAGAACTATAAAAGCCATCCATAATCATAACCATAACCAGACCAAAAAACATCTGGGTAAAAATACCTGCTATAGCAGCCACCCTATATTGAAGGAGGAGATTAAATCTAATTTTTATTATAGACAAAAAACCCTTCATATGTCTAACTCCTTATAGAGCTTAGCTATTATCTCTTCAATAGGTGTATTTTCTAGAACCATATCATTTATCTTATACTTAGTGGATAAAATGGCTATTAAATCTGTTGGCGAAATAATTTCTGGATCAAAGTCTATGAACAATTTCTCTCCATCTAACTTGACTAAACTAGCTCCTTTAATTTCAAATTCTATGTTCGTTTGCCTATTGTCTACTTCTAAAATAAGCCTCTTATCCTTAGCTACCTTATGTCTTAAGTCATCTAAGCTTCCATCTAGGAGAATCTGCCCCTTACCAATTACTATTACTCTACTACATAGGCTTTCAATATCATCCATATCATGAGTTGTCAGTATTACAGTAACTCCCTTTTCCCTATTTATCTTCTTAATAAATTCACGAACAGCTAACTTAGAAATGGCATCGAGGCCTATAGTTGGTTCATCTAAAAATAAAACCTCAGGTGAATGAAGTAGGGATGCTGCTATTTCACATCTCATCTTTTGTCCCAAGCTCAATTGCCTAACTGGTACATTTATAAAATCATCTAAGTCTAGCCAGTTAATAAGTTCCTCTTTGTTTTTTAAATAATCCTCTTCTGGTATTTTATAAATGTCCTTAAGTAGCTCAAAAGAATCTATTACTGGTAGGTCCCACCACAATTGAGTTCTTTGACCAAATACAACCCCTATATCCTTAACATAACTAATCCTATCCTTATAGGGTAACTTACCAAGAACCCTACACTCTCCACCATCAGGAGTCAAGATACCTGAAAGTATTTTAATAGTTGTAGACTTACCTGCCCCATTAGGCCCAATATAGCCTACTAATTCACCTTGTACTATTTCAAAAGAAATATTCTCAAGGGCCTTCTTCTCTAAATATTCTCTGTGGACTAAGCCCCTTAAACCACCTAAAATACCCTCCTTCCTCTTAGGTATCCTGTAAAGCTTAGATAGGTTTTCTGCTCTAATAACCATAATAATCCTCCTCTCATTTTTTAATCGGAGATGATTCTATCAAAATGAAAAATATAAGTCAATTGAAATTTGCATTTATATTATAAATGTAACAAATAAAAAATAGGCCTTATCAGCCTATTATAATATCCTATTTACATATTTAATAAATTTGTAGTCTTCTTGGTAAGAAAGACAGGTTAAACTAAGATTATCTAGGGCAAACCTATTAAACAAGTCTACATCTCCTAAAAAATAAGTTATTGCATTTCTTATTACCCCATCATGGCAAACCAAAACCACATCTTCATCTTTTTCTATAAGGTCTTCCAAGACCCTACCTATTCTTATTTGAGCTTCTTCTATTGACTCTCCACCTGGTAGAGCGTAGTAAATGGAATCCTCAGCCCACTTCTTAGCCTCTATAGGATTAGTAGACTCTAAGTCTTCAAAGGTTCTGTCCTGGAGTATTCCAAGTCCAACCTCTCTTAAATCCTCTATTATATCGCCCTGTAAGCCTAGTAGTTCCATAGTCTGCCTTGCTCTTACATAGGGACTAACATAGACTTTCTTGTCCTTTAAAAAGTCAATTTTCTCACTTAAATCTAAGGCTTCCTTCCTTCCCTTGGCTGAAAGTTCTATACTGGGCCCTCCAAAGGTCTTTGCCACATTGGCCTCAGATTCTCCATGCCTAATCATAATGATATCCAATTCATCACTCCTATAAAACTTATAAATGATACCAGTTCTACTATTTCTATACTGGCACCATAGACATCTCCTGTTAAACCACCTATCTTATTATAGCTTATTTTTGAAATTATTTCTCCAAATACAAAAGATATTCCCAGGGGAATTAAATAAATTGGATTTATTAAAATTAAAATACCTATATAGATAAATAAACTCATAAAAAAATACTTCTTGGGTCTTGTGCTGTGGAGCATATCCCCTAATCCACCTGGCCTGGCCATATTCTTATAGACTATTTTATGACTAACTAAAAGCCTACTATTTCCAAGGGATAGGACCAATATATAAAATATATTTTCGTCCATGTTACTTATAAAAACATATTTGGCTAAAATAAGCACTATTAAAGATATTACACCAAAGGCACCTACCCTACTATCCTTCATTATTTCCAAAATCTTATCCCTATCCCTATTGGAAAAAAAACCATCAAAAGTATCTGAAAGCCCATCTAGGTGTAATCCTCCTGTAAGTACTATTAAGGCTACCACTGTCATTAAACTGGCTACATCTTTCGATATAAAGCTGAAAAGATAGTAAACTAAGTAGGATAAACCTCCTAGAACCATCCCAACTAAGGGATAGAAAAATATGCTCTTGCCTATATTTTCTTCATTAAAGTCTACATTTATATTTAAGGGCAGTCTTGATAAAAATTGAACTGCTACTATTAAACCCTTTATCATTTTAATTTCACCGGAAGTCCACAACAAACTAAATAGCATGAATCTGCCATAGCTGCAATTTTTTGATTAACCCTTCCCTGTATATCTCTAAAAACCCTGGATATATGGTGGTCTGGTACAATTGAGTCCCCTACTTCATTGGTTACTAGGACAAGATTATATTGATTTTTATTGATTACTTCTATTAGACTAAGTAGTTCTCCTACAATTTCATCTTCTATTTGACCCTGCATTTCCCTACTTATCCTTTCACTATCCTTAGAAATTTCAAACATTATATTAGAAGTCATAACAGTTACACAATCTAATAGGTAGTTTTTTTCTTCTCCTACTGCTTCATCTAAATTCCTATAGGCTTCAAAGGTCCTCCATATACTAGGCCTCTGGTCCCTATGTAGGGCAACCCTATCTTCCATTTCTGAATCTTCAACTGTAGATGTAGCTATATAGACCACATCCTCAAGTCCTTCATATATAGCTTCTCCATAGGAGCTTTTTCCTGATCTGGCTCCTCCTGTTACTAGAGTTATCATTATTTTTCCTCCCTTAAATCTACAAGTCCTTCTGAGCTTATACTTTCCCCCTGGTAGGTTCCCATATTATCAAGGGTAAATAGGGCTGTTTCTATCAATTGAAAGGCCAATGGACAACCAGATCCCTCTCCCAGCCTCATATCCATATTTAGCATTGGTTCCAAACCAAGTGTTTCTGCTAGAACCTTGGCACCTGGTTCTTTAGAAAGATGGGATGGGAACATATAATCCTTTACCTCTTCCTTTAATTTCATTGCAACTAGGCCTGCTGTGGAAGATATAAAACCATCCATAACTATAGGTTTTTTATTTTTTGCAGCTGATAGGTAGAGTCCACAAATACCTGCTATATCATAACCTCCAACTTTTGCCACTACATCTATAGGGTCTGTTCTGTCTATTTTATTTATCTCAATTCCCCTTATTATAGTATCTTTTTTATTTTCATATTGGGCTTCTGTAATACCTGCCCCCTTGCCACAAGTTATTCCAACATCTATTCCAGTTAGGCTAGTAAAAACTGCTGCTGACGTTGTAGTATTTCCTATACCTAGTTCTCCTGTTCCCAAAATATCATAAGCTGAATTATATAGGCTATCTCCAATTTCTATTCCAACTTCTATGGCTCTGATACATTGGTCTCTTGTCATTGCAGGTCCCTTTAAGAAGTTATTAGTCCCTGAGGAAATTTTTTTGTTTATAATGCCTTCATCCCCATCTCCAATCATTCCCAGGTCTACTGTATAAATATCTGCTCCTACAAACTTCCCTAGGGTGGCAAGTCCTGTTGTCCCCTTAATCATTGCATTAGCAAGGATTAGGGTAAAATCTTGTGGACAGTTTGATACACCTGCCTCCACTACTCCATTGTCAGCAGCCATTACTACTATGGCCTTTTTGTCAATTTTATTGCTTACACTTCCTGTTATAGCTGAATACTTAATAGATATTTCTTCTAGTTTTCCCAAACTGCCTATGGGCTTTAAAAGTGAGTCCCATTTTTCTTTTGTCTCTTTCCTTATCTCTTGGTTTGAACCAGTGATTTGGTCCAAAGTTTCCTTAAGTAATTTCATTTTAGCACCTTCTCCTATTATTATATGTCTATATCTTATCAAATTTTTCACTTTTTCTAAATAAGAAAAAGTGAAAATCCTAAGACTTCCACCTTTTATATCTACTTTATTCTATATTTTATTTTAATAGGCCTATTTGAAATAAAAATACTATTAATATTCCTATTGGCACTATGAATTTAATTAAAAACATATACAGCTTTACAAAGTTACCCTGGATATCTCCCCTATTGGTAACCTGACTTATTACTGTATCCCTATTCATTCCCCAACCTACAAACAAGGCCCCTATAAAGGCTGATATTGGTAAAAAGTAATTTGCAGTTGTATCATCTACAAAATCGAATATTACCTTACCAAATATTTTTATTCCATCAAGTGGTCCTTGAGATAGGGATGAAACCGTACCTATTAGGGTTATAAGGACTGCAACTATTAAAGTCGCCCTTTTCCTTTCAATCTTGAAGTTATCAACTACATAGGCTACAACAGCCTCTAGTAGGGATATGGTACTTGTAAGGGCTGCTACAAATAATAAAAAGAAAAACAACAATCCAAATATATAGCCTCCTGGCATTTGAGAAAATACATTAGGTAGGGTCATAAATACTAGACCTGCACCAGATGTTGGTTCTATATTAAAGGCAAATACTGCTGGAAAAATAGCTATTCCTGATAGGATAGCAATTAGGGTATCTGCTATTGATATGTTCACTGCCATCTTAGGAAGATTTTGATTATCTGGTATATAGGAACCATAGGTTATCATTATTCCCATTCCCAAACTCAAGGAGAAAAAAGCATGGCCTAAGGCAGCCAAGATACCCTCTTGGGTTAACTTTGAAAAGTCTGGTTTAAATAAAAATTCAAAACCAGCCCTGCCTCCTGGTAACATAAAAGCCTGTATATCTAATAAGATAATTATTGCAAATAATAGGGGAATCAAAACTTTTGCTGCCTTTTCTATTCCCTTTTGAACTCCTGTAGACACTACAAAGGCCGTTAAGCCCATTACTAACACTTGACTTACTATTGGCTTGATTGGATGGGATATAAAGCCTGTAAACATACCTGTTATTGCTTCACTTGATTGGCCTGCAAAGCTATTGGTTGCAGCCTTTAATATATATGCTAAAGTCCAGCCTGCTACTACACCATAAAAGGACAGTATGAAAAATGCTGCTGCTACTCCTAAAACTCCTGATAAATACCACTTTTTTTCTGGTGCTATTTTCTTGAAAGAGTTTATTGCATCTGTCCTTCCCTCTCTACCAATGATAAATTCAGATACCATCATTGGCAGTCCTATAACTACAACCATTAATAAGTAAATAATTAAAAATGCCGCTCCTCCATATTGACCTGTTATATATGGAAATCTCCATATATTTCCTAAACCTACTGCAGATCCTACTGCTGCTGCTAGGATTCCAAAAGTACTAGAAAACTGCTCTCTCGATTTACCTTCTTTACTATTCATTTCAATACCTCCTTTTCTGTTTACTTTAACTATTTAAAGTATTAATCACTTAGTATACAGATAGGGAAGTATTTTGTCAAGACTCTTTTCTCAATTTTCTCTTTTTTCTCAATTGTCTGAAAAACATTGTTAAAATGTTGCTACACTGCCCTTCTAAGACTCCAAACTCCACTTGTAACCTATGGTTTTGCCAGCCAGCTCCTAGAAAATCATCTACTGTTCCACAGCATCCCCTCTTATAATCCCTTGCTCCTATGACTAGCCTGTCCATCCTGGAGTTTACTATAGCCCCTCCACACATCATACAAGGCTCCAAGGTTACATACATAGTACAACCTTCCAATCTCCAAGTACCTAGGTAGTCACTGGCCTCTTTAATGGCTATTAATTCTCCATGGTCTAAAGGATTATTAGTAGATTCTTTTCTATTGTAGCCCCTAGCTATAATTTTACCTTCATATACTACAACTGCCCCCACTGGTACTTCATCTAGTTGGTAGGCCTTTTCTCCCTCTTTTAGGGCCTCTTTCATATATAATTCATCCATAATATCACCTACTTCTTGTAAATAAGCTAGATTTTAGTTATTTTTTTATCATTTGTTTTATGCGAAAAAATATATTATCTCCTATAATTTTATATTATAACAGATAATACATTTTCTAGTTTACTCCATTTCTATTAGGTACTTCCAGTATTTTTTTGGCATGTTAGCCTGTTGTAATTTTAAATTTTTCTTATTTTCAATCCCTATTGACCTATGGAAGGTCTTCCATAGGTCCTTATAATTATTTTCCCTATCTCCTTGTTTGAATTCATAGTCCAAGCCCTCTTCTATTATAAGCCTACCATCCCTACTAATTCCAAATAAATTCCTTCCACTATCGTGAATTATAAAAGGAAGATCTCCTAACCTAGCCCTAAAATGTCCTATTATTATAGGCAAAATATTATTTTCCGGTTTAAATTCTCCATACAAAACCCCATCTTCCCCTTGGCTAAAACGCAAAAGTCCTAAGTAGCCGTGCCTTTCTTTCTTTATATTGTCTAAGCACTTGTTAAAAAATACTATAGGCCTATCTGTAGAAAATAATATATCCCTCCCCATCCTTCTCCCTTGATATATCAAGTTGAAAATAGCCATTTCTCTAGCTTCTTTTTCTGTTAGAAAGACATAATAAATATAGCTATAAATTTCCTCCCCATAAAAAGCCTTTATATAATTTCCCACTCTTTCATACTTATCCAGCTCTGTATCTATTAAGTATACCTGGTCTAAAAAACTAATCTGGTCACTTTGACTCAATATATTTTCCACCTGGTCAAACTTAGGGTATCCATAAAATACAGCTGTCAAAAGCCCTTGAAAACTTCCATCGTATATATATATCATATTATCTGTGGAACTAGTCAAATAGAGATAACTGTTCCACGTTACCTCCTTCTGATAAAATTAACCAATCTTTTATCTTGTCATAGTTATCAAAGCCCTGGCCCCTATAGACCCCATCTACAGTTATGAAGTATTTAGCCCTTTTTAAGACCACACCCATAGGCTTTAAATCATCATAGACCAACCTATTTACCCTTCTTGAATTTATTATCCTCTTAGCAGATGTAGGTCCAAGGCCTGGTACTCTCAGTAAATCCTCATAAGACGCCTTATTTATTTCTACAGGAAAATAAGCTAAATTATTTATTGCCCAATTTGCCTTAGGGTCTAAATTATCATCAAAAAATGGATGTTTATCCGAAAGAATGTCATTAGATTTAAAGTAGTAAAACCTCATTAAAAAATCTGCCTGATAAATCCTATGCTCCCTTTTAAGAGGTGCTGACTTTACATCTTTTAGTAGCTTTGATGTAGCCACTGGAACAAAGGCAGAATAATAAACTCTCTTTAGGTCCATTTGATCATAAAGCTCTTCTGATTTTTGTATAATAGAAAAATCCGTTTCACTTCCTGCTCCAACTATCATCTGAGTAGTTTGACCTGCACCTACAAAAGCCTTGACCTTTTTAAAGTGCTTTCTATTATCTAAGTTTTCTCTTATCCCATCTCTTATATTTTCCATAGGCCTTGATATGTCTAGTATTTTCTTATCTGGAGCATAAATTTTTAGACTATCCTCTGTTGGAAGTTCAATATTTACACTTATCCTATCTACATATAAACCCAATTCTTCTATTAGTTCTTTAGAAGCTCCTGGAATCCCCTTCATATGAATATAGCCATTAAAGTTTTCCTCAAGTCTTAATCTCTTAGCAACTGCTATTAAGAGTTCCATAGTATAGTCTTGGCTCCTAAAAACCCCTGAACTTAAAAATAAGCCTTCAATATAATTTCTCTTATAGAAGTTCATAGTAAGGTCTACTATTTCATCTACAGTAAACATTGCCCTTTCAACATCGTTAGTCTTTCTATTTACACAATAATCGCAGTCAAAAATACAGTTGTTTGTGAGTAAAACCTTTAGGAGGGATATACACCTTCCATCAGCAGCCCACGAATGGCATATACCTGAAGAAGAACTATTACCTAGCCCATCTTTTTTGTTCTTCCTAGTTGATCCACTAGAAGAACATGAAACATCATATTTGGCTCCATCTGTTAATATTTTTAATTTATCTATCGCACACATGTTCATCACCTAAAATAATAATAGCACTTTATTTTATATTTGTAAACATATGTTTGGTCTTTTTGCGGAATATTTACTCCTTATTTTAGGAGTCTATTATTAATTTATTTAAGTAGCGAATAAGAAAGGGATAAACTAATAATCTACATAGGAGATTTTTTCTAGCTTGATTATACATAGCCTCTTGGCTTACTAAATTACATATGGAAGCTAAAGAGTTGCCTCAAGGAATCAAGACAATTAAAGTATTCTTATCTCCCTCGTAAAAAAGTTATCCTAACTAATATAGACTATTTGGATACCAATGGGATTAAAAAAGTTAATGGGTTTAAAATTAAACTTGTATTTTCTAGTAATTTATTTGCTATCTAGCTAAATAAAACAGAAGTTGATATTTCCTCCATTAAAGAAAAATCGTCAAATAATTCTAAGACAATCTAAGGAAGACACCATTGATTTTTCCATCATTTTTATTTCCGCTGGTAGCTAGACTCCAGTATATATTTAAATCTAGCTAAATAAAAAAGGCTGAAACCTGTTGGTTTCAACCTTTTAATCTGGCGTTCCCGGCGAGAGTCGAACTCACGGCCTTTCGCTTAGGAGGCGAACGCTCTATCCATCTGAGCTACGGGAACATATTACAATACCCTATCATTCTATATTATTTTACAAAGCTTGTCAAATGTATTATATTATATTTATGAGGTGATTTTATGAAAAAAGTTATATCTGGCTTATTTATACTGGTTGGAGCCTTATTTTTAATGGCCCCATTTATTACTGAAAAAATAGTGGAGGCAAAAAAACCAAAAATTTCCCTAGAAAGTTTACCCATAGAAACTATAAAGGAAAACTTGGCCAATGAAGAATCTATTGACTTTCAATATGAAGAAATAGAGGACATAAATATTGGGTCTGTGATTAAGAGTGCCTTTGAAGAAAATACAGATAGCTTGATTGGTATCTTGCTTATACCTAGTCTAGATATAAATCTTCCCATATATAAGGGGGTTAATGATTCCAACCTAATGCGGGGAGTTTCTACTATGAAGCCTGACCAAAAAATGGGACTAAACAACTACTCACTGGCCGGCCACAATATGAAAAACAAGTCTCTTTTGTTTGGTTCACTAATGGATATAGAAGAAGGGGCCCAGGTCTATATGTCTGATGGCCAATATATATATGAATACATTATAGAAAAAAATGAAATAGTAGCTGATACATCTTTGGAGATGATTGATATTGACAGATATGATCATGCTAGCATTTCTCTCATGACCTGCTATGGAACATCTAAATCAGGCAAGAGATTTTTTTCAATTGGTAAGCTGGTAGACCAATACCCATTAGAAGAGGGACTAGTTAAATAGTCCCCTTATCTTTCTATAAACGAGCCTAAAAAAACCAGCCCCCTTAACCTTGTCTTTAGTAACTAAATCCGTTTGAAACACATCCTCACCATTTAATTGGACAACTACTTGACCTATGGTCTTGTCTCCCCTAATTGGAAATTTTATTTTCTTATTCAATCTTACATCTATATTTTTTTCATCTCTTAAATCTATTAACTTATTAAAAGATTCCCTTGGATATAAAACTATCTCACCATCCCTTGCCTTAATATTATCTATTTTGACAATTGAAACATCCTTGTTTAAAATTATCTTGTTTGAGTAATTTCCCACTACATGGTCTGCCATAAGTCTAGATACCCTATCTCTTTCTTCTAGATTTTTCGTACCCATTATTATAGTAAGATACCTATTGTTTACAGATATATCCCTTAGACCATACTCAACAAATGTTGAAACATTACAGTAACCAGCCTTATCTGTATAGCCTGTTTTAAAACCATCTACACCTTCTATGTAATTAAGTATAGGGTTTGTATTCTTACCAATAAAGTCCCTAGACTTGTCTTCAATAAAGGGCTTTTTAGTTATATCTAAAACGTCAGGGTACTTATCTATTATGTATTTACTAAGTTTATATAAGTCCCTTGTCGTCATTTTGTTTTGGTCATTTATCTCTCTTATAGGCAATCCTGATGGATTAAAAAATACTGCCGATTCTAAACCAAGCTCTTTTGCCTTATCATTCATCATCTTGACAAATTTTTCTTCTGTTCCACCTATGTGCTGGCCTATTGCATGGGCTGCATCATTGGCTGAAACTATCATTAAACCCTCTAAGAGACTTTCCAAACTATATACTTCTCCTGCCTTTACCTTTAGGCTAGATCCACCTATTTTTTCTATTTCTGGTCCTATGAGGATAGAATCTTCCATTGAAAATCTTCCTGACTCAAGCTCATCTCTTGTTACTAAATAGGTCATAATTTTAGATATGCTTGCAATCTCTACAATTTCATCTATATTATATTCTTCTAAAATTTCATCTTCCTGGTAGTCTACTATTATATAAGACCTTACATCATTTTCTATTCCTATTTGCCCATATGCAACACTAGTAAATAATAAAATAAAGGTCACTATAAGTATAAATTTTCTTCTCATTTTCTAACCTCCTTTGTCTATTATACTATATTTTAAGCCTACTTTCTAGATTAGTAAATTACTTCCAAAGTTAAAATTAAAAAACAATTTATAGGAGCTAACCAATATAAAAAAGGCTACCCAGATAAACATAGGTAACCTTTAATTCATATCTTATAAATAAACTACTTTACTCTCTCTATCTTATAACCCATATCCCTTAGGTTATCTAAAGTCATTCCTTCAGTTACATAATGGCCTGCTCCAACTACTATAAAGTAGGTCTTATTGCCATCTGCTTCTAGTAAAACAGCTATTTTTTCTGCCATTTTTTTATCCCTATCTCCGATTAGCTTTCCACCTAGCATATCTTCAGCTCCACTATCCACAAATATTTTAGCTAGACCTGCTTCATCACCAGACCTTACAGTTTCAAGCATCATCTTAATTCCCTCTTCTGAATCCTCTGTTGCCATCATAGCATATTGGCCACTTTCGCTTTCTAACTTCTGGCCCTCTTTAGGATTAGCTATATTTTCAACTATTTCATTTAATTTCTTAATTTGTTCTTCCTTACTAAGTTTTTTATAGGGACTTGTAAGTAACAACTCAAATTGAGAGTCCATAGTTTCAAGTTCAAAGATTCCCTTTTCATCAACTTTAGCCTTGTCTAAGAAGAATAAATCTACTCCATAAGCCACTCCATCTACTAAATAGCTGAACTTATTTCCCACTGACTCTATACCTTCTTTTGCTTCTACTTCTGTTAAGCTCTTGTCATCTGCCTTTTTGCTTAACTCATCTAAAAGGGCTAGACTTTCTAATTGAGATGCAACTCCATAAGGTTTTATCTTACTGTAAACTTCTTCCCCAACTTCAAACTTGTCCATAAGGGCCTTTAGTTTATGATAGCTTTCATCTCCTATTACAGACTTTAAAGTGGTATCATCTGTATAAGTCATTTCTTCTTGTTCTCTTCCCATAAAAGCCATCATAGAATTCATCATAGCTTCTTGATTTGATATATCAACTTCTACATATAGTTCATCTGACTTTTCGTATCTCTTCATAACTTCTTCTGAAAAAGGATATAGGCTAGAATCTCCCATATGGATTGATCCTAAAAAATAAGCCGTATTTCCTTTGTTTTCTGTCTCCCATAAAAGGCCTTTTGAAGCAACATTATTTTCATTATAAACATAGTCTACAGCTCTTTTTGAAAATAATATTGTTTCTTCAACAGTAACCGGCCTATCTAAAAATAATTTTCCATCCTTAGCTCCTGCTAGAATACCTATGTGAGACAGGTGCATTATTGGATCCTTCTCTAGGTTTTCTTTCTTTTCATAAGGGGCAATCCTGTTATATACTTGCCTTAAAAATCCCCCTCTAGTGTTAGAATCTCGTACTTCTACTAGGTTTTCAACTGGTTTTTTATCCAGTCCTGAACTAGATAACTTAGCCTCCAGCCCTAATAAGATATTTTGTATTTCTTCTTGGCTAGCCTTTTCTTTTAGGCTTTTAGCATAGATAGACTTATTATATATATCATATCTTTCAGCATCTACAATCTCACTACTTGCCCATGAATTTGATATGGGCTTTAATGGTTTTTGAACTGCTTCAACTGTTTCTCCAAAGGCTGGTCCTGGACTTAAGCCGATTACCATAGCCATTACTAAACTTGTAAACTTTCTCTTCATCCTATAAACCTCCTAAATATTTTTCTAACAATGTAGGATGTTTTCATTATATAAAAGAGAAAATTATATTACAAGTAAAAATAGCCAGTATTTCTACTGGCTAGATTACTATTTTGTAATATAGTCTAAATTTTTCATATAGGGTCTTAAAACTTCTGGAACCCTAACCCTACCATCTGCCTCTTGGTAGTTCTCTAAAACTGCTGCCAAGGTTCTACCTACAGCGAGTCCTGATCCATTAAGTGTATGAACAAACTCTAACTTTCCTTCCTTGTTTCTAAATCTTAAATTAGCACGTCTAGCTTGGAAGTCTTCAAAGTTACTACAGCTTGAAATTTCAACATATCTTCCATAGCTTGGCATCCAAACTTCTATATCATAGGTCTTAGCAGATGAAAAGCCTATATCCCCTGTACTTAACATTACAAGCCTATATGGAATTTCTAATCTCTTTAGTATTTCTTCAGCATTATTTGTAAGTTTTTCAAGCTCATCATATGAACTTGATGGCTCTACTAATTTAACAAGTTCTACCTTATCAAATTGGTGGTTTCTTATTACTCCACGAGTATCCCTTCCTGCAGAACCAGCTTCTTGCCTAAAACAAGGAGTATAGCCTGTATACTTAATCGGAAGATCTTCCCATCCTAAAATTTCATCCCTATGGAGATTTGTAAGAGGTACTTCTGCTGTTGGAACTAAGAAATAATCCTTACTTGGTAGATGAAACATATCATTTTCAAACTTAGGAAGCTGTCCAGTTCCAATCATACTATTTCTGTTTACCATAAAAGGTGTTAGCATTTCAGTATAGCCATGCTCTTCAGTATGAGTATCAATCATAAGATTTATTAAGGCCCTTTCTAATCTTGCTCCAAGCCCCTTATATAGGGTAAACCTTGCTCCAGTTATCTTAGAGGCTCTTTCAAAATCCAAAATATTTAAATCAGTTCCCAAGTCCCAATGGGCCTTGGGTTCAAAATCAAATTCACTTGGCTCCTTGAACTTTCTAATTTCAACATTATCTTCATCAGATTTTCCGAATGGAACTTCTGGGTTTGGCGTATTTGGAATTTCCAAAAGCATATTTCTAAGTTGGTCATCTAGGTTCTTAGCTTCCATATCCAATTCCTTTACTTGATCTGATAATTCCTTTAATTCTTTAAATACCTGTGTGGTATCCTTGGCTTCCTTTTTAAGTAGTGGAATTTGTTTAGATGCAATATTTTGCTTGGCCTTTAATTCTTCTACTTTAGCAATTATACTTCTTCTTTCCTCATCTAGCTTTATAACTGCATCTATGTCATAATGGCCATTTCTTTTATTTAATGCCTCTTGAACTGCTTCTTTGTCAGCTCTTATTCTCCTAATATCTAACACAATATCTCCTCCTTTAAAATAAAAAAATCCCGTCCCTGTAAAAATAGGGACGAGAATAATAACCCGCGTTGCCACCCTTGTTAACCTTAATAATAAGGTCCACTCGAATAATCAATTGCTCTGGGACGGATTCTATAGTCCATTTTATCAACTTCCACCTAGTGTTGACTCTCTATTAAAACTTGCCTATATACTATTTCCCTTCATTGCATTTATATATAATTATTAAGTATTATAACACAAATTATATATTTGTCAATTAGTTTGATTCATAAACTAAGTTATACTTGCTAGTTTCGACTTGGTAAATCTTTTCAACCTCGCTGTCTATTAAGCTTTCTAAGTCCTTTTCATATTGTATTTTTGCAGCAATACTACAATTAGAACTCAAGGCCCTTGGAACTGGCATTAAATCTGAACTTAAACCTAGTTTCTTCATCTTCCTATTAAATTTTATTGCCCCTGAATGGGTGAAGAAGAGTACCAGATAATCTGTCATTTTCTAGCCTCTATAAGGTAATTGTCTCCATCCTCTATTATTTTCATAGAATAATTTGCCTTCTTTAAAAACCTTGAAACATTTTCCTTGGCAACTTCATTATCTACTAGTATATCAAGTCCTTCAGTATTGGCTTCTAATTCCTTTTTAGCCATCAAAACTGGTCCTGGACAACTTAATCCTGAAGTATCTATTTTTTTCATATTAACCCTCCTATTTACTACTTGATCTTGAATTTACAATTGATAATACCAATAAAAACACTATACAAATAATTCCTGCTACTTGGCCATTTACAGTAACCCCTTCTCCGCTGGAAGCCAAACCAAAATTATGAACTATACCAGCCCCAACTATTAAACCAAGTATAGTTATTACAGAGTCCATATTTCCTTCTCCAGCAAGTATAGTTTGCCTAAGTGGACAACCACCTAATAAGACCCCTGTCCATCCAACTATGAATAGACCTAGAAAGTTCCATAAATGATTTGTGTGAGCTACTGGCTGACCTACAAAGCCTAGATTGAAATTCTTCGTAATAATATTCCCAATAAGGGCAAAAACTAGGACTCCAATAGACCCATATAGTAGGTGGAAATCCTTTAATAAAAACACGTCCCTAATTCCTCCTGCCATACAAATTCTACTTCTCTGGGCTATGGCTCCAACTATTAAACCTGCCCCTAGGGAGATTAAGATTGGAGCATGCATAGATCCTGGTCCCTTTTCACTAAAGAAGATGAAGGGTGGTGCTAAAACTAGGAGTATTAAAAAGCCTATATTTATTGCCGGAAATATATAACCATCTGTTTTCTTTACATTATAATTCCTACTTAGGGAAAAACCCTTGTTCAAGAAAATTGTTCCAACAAAAACGCCCCCAATAAAACCTAGTAAGCCTACTAGTGCATTTAAATCTCCTCCTGCAATTCTAAGTAACATTCTAAGTGGACATCCTAAAAATATAAGAGCTCCTATCATCATAACTATTCCAAGTACAAATCTCGTAACTGGAGAAGATCCTCCCTTTACTTTAAATTCACCCTTAATATTTGCTATTATAAAAGATCCAAAGATTAAACCTACTATCTCTGGCCTAATATATTGGACAACTTCTGCCCTATGTAGTCCTAGGGCACCTGATATATCCCTAAAAAAACAAGCTATACAAAATCCCATATTTGCTGGATTTCCAAAAACAACTAAAATAACTGCTATAATTCCTATAATGCCTCCTATTGCAAAGTTTCTCTTGTTCTCTGACATTTTACAGCCTCCTATCTATTGGTTTAACATAATTATAACAATCTTCTTTTTTTGCCTCAATAATTATAATTAATTAAACCTATACCAGCTATTAATTAGGCTTATAGCTCTTGTTATAAATTCCCAAAAAGAATATAATGAAATTAAGTAAAACTAGGAGGCGAACCCATGAAACAGATATATCTAGACAATGGTGCTACATCATTTCCCAAGGCTCCCCAAGTTGGCGATGCAGTAAGGGACTACATAGTCAATATTGGTACTAATGTTAATAGGGCTACCTATGACCTGGCCTATTCTGCTGAGGATACCTTATATGAAACAAGAGAACTTATTGGTGAAATTTTTAACTTTAAGCTTACTGAAAATATTGTATTTACTAAGAGTATTACTGAAAGTTTAAATATTTTATCTAAAGGCCTATTAGAATCTGGTGACCACATAATAGTTTCATCTATGGAGCACAATGCCCTCATGCGACCCCTTAATTCAATCAAAAATATAGAAATAACAAAGGTCATGTGTGATAGGGAAGGTTATATTGATCCTAATGATGTTGAACTTGCCATAAGAGACCACACTAAGGCAATTTTCATCCTCCACGGCTCAAATGTAAGTGGAAGTATTTTTGACCTAAAGGCCATTGGTAAAATTGCCAAAGCCCACAATATATATTTTATAGTAGATTCTGCCCAAACTGCTGG
>CAZRYA010000002.1:21952-25500 GCA_964604235.1 uncultured Tissierellaceae bacterium
GATTTACCAAGCTAGACTTTCAAGATATAAGTGCAGATGCTATTGGTTTTACTGGCCACAAGTCCCTATTAGGTCCCCAAGGAATTGGAGGCTTCCTAATAAGTAAGGACTTACAAGACCAAGTTAAACCCCTTATAGAAGGTGGAACTGGCTCCCTATCAGATGAAGAAATTCAACCTAAGTATATGCCTGATAAATTTGAAGCTGGAACCTTGAATATACCTGGAATTTATGGTCTTAATGCTAGCCTTAAATACCTTCTACAAACTGGAATCGAAAATATTAAGAATAAAGAATTAGATCTTACTGAATTATTTATAGGAGAAGTTCTAAATATGGATGGAATTTCACTTATAGGTAGTAAGACTACTAAAGACAGGTGTCCTGTGATTTCATTAGATTTTGTTAATAAGGATAATGCTATTATTGCCTATAGCCTTAGTAAACACTTTGGAATTATGACAAGGGCTGGTATGCACTGTGCTCCATCAGCCCATAAAACCCTAGGAACATTTCCTAGGGGAACAGTTAGATTTTCTATTGGACATTTTAATAGGGAAGAGGAAATAAAATATACGATTGATTCTATAAATAAAATAGTAAAGGACTATGATAAATATGGAATTTAACGAACTTGAATCTTTTTTAATGGTTGAAAAATATAGGAGCTTTTCAAAAGCTGCTGAAGAAATGTACCTATCCCAGCCTACAATCAGTAACAATATTAGGAACTTGGAAAAGACTTTAAACACTAGACTTTTTGATAGGAAGGGAAGGAATATTACCCTAACCCATAGTGGTGAAATATTCTTTAAGTATGCCACTGAGCTTGTAAACCTAAGAGAAGAGGCTATTTTTAACATTAGGGACTTTAAGGAAGAAATCCATGGAACAATTGAAATAAACACAAGCTCTGCTCCTGAAGAGTTTGTAATTCCCTATATAATGAAAGACTTCCTAGACCTTTATCCTGATATTAAGTTTTCAGTCCACTACAAGAATTCTAAGGATATTGTAAATGATGTAATTGAAGGAAAAAAACCCTTTGGAATAGTTGGGGCCAAATTTGACCATCCTTGTCTTAAGTATGATAGGTTTTTTAAGGATGAACTTATTTTAGCTGTTTCTTGTGAAAATAAGCTTTCATCTAATGATGTGACCAGTCTTGAGTCCCTAAAGAAGTATAACTTTATCTTTAGGGAAAAGGGGTCTGGAACTAGACAGTTTATAGAAAACAAGCTAGTCGAAAAAGATATATTTCCTGATGAACTAAATATAGTATCGCTGGTAGATAGTCCTGAACTGATAAAAAAAATGATTGAATTAAATTTAGGTGTTAGTTTCTTATCTAGAAGTTCTATTGAAAATGAAATTAAACTAGGACTTATTAAGGCTATTTCTATTGAAGACATCAACCTTAACAGGTATTTTTACTTTGTTAGCAATAAAAATAGGACCCTATCTCCTACTATTAATGCCTTTAAAGATTTTTTAATAGAATGGTCTAATTAAAATTAAATCATAATAATTTAATTCTCGTCATTTAGATAGTAAATAAAACTCCTAATCTTAGGAGTTTTATTTACTATCTAACTTTATTAAACTGGCAAAATCACCTTCTACTTGGAAGACTATGAATCCACTTCCTATCTCTTCCACAGCTTGACTACTATATCTCACTTCCCTATCTATTAGCATTATATAATCATCAGTTTTTTCCTCATATTCAAAAACTGGACAAGTATCAAATCTTACATCACCTACATAAATAGCCCTCTTGTTTTTCATCAATTCCCTCCTATCATCCTGTATATTTTTTCCGTATCGCTTAAATTAAATTGTTATGTTTGAATATTGCAATCTGCCCCTGCTACAACTACAATGTAGTCTCTACTATTAACCTCCCCTATGCTTACTGGGCAGAGACCAGCTGCATCTCTATATCCTGTCTTATCATATTTTATATAGTCTTTATCTATTCCCATCCCTGCCCTCTTTAGAAAAAGTATATTGTTTATACTATACTTGGTAAAAGTCCCCCTTAGGCCTTTAGCTTGGTAGGTCTGTGAACCAATTATATCTACAAATTCCTTATTTCTACTGGCATATAAGACTAACTTGCCTATATCTTCTACTGTACTATAGGTAAATTCATCAGTCATACCAGTCACATTGGCTATGAGTTTGCCTAAATATTGAAGATAAAATATATAAAGCTCTTTTTGACTATCCACTTCCTAAAAATAGACTTAATTGCTATATGGCTAAATCTCAATATATAGACCTACTTAATAGGTTTGAAAAGATTGCTGACCTAGATCAATTCGAATATCTAGCTATTAAGACAGATAGGTCTGAGGAAGTTCAAAGTAAACTCAGTAAATTATCTCTTAATTATTTTAAAGAAGGTGATTTTACCATTGATTCAAAATTAAATCAGGATAATCTCTTAAAAAAGAGAACTCTAATAGCTAATATACTGACTGGTTTTTTTAGCATATTCTTCATAGTAGTAGGCTTCTCAAACTGTTATTTTTCACTTTACAACCTATTCTCCAATAGGAAAAATAACCTTATTCTCTACAAGGCTATTGGAATGGACCAAAAGTTATTAGATAAGGTCTTAAAAATAGAAAAAAATAAAATTTTATTTAGCTTCATAGCCTCTATGCCAGTACTCTTAATATTCTTAGCCTTTATAGTTGCAAACTCATCTAAAGTTTTTACGACTATAGATATTTTAAAGAAGGTCAACTACCTATTTATAATCCTTTATATCCTACTGATATATGTATCTATTTCTAAGATGTACACAAATGCAAAAAATGAAATTATTTAAATAACAAAGTAAGTTGACAAGACTATCTAGGTCTTGTCAACTATAAATTAACTATTCAATATACCTATCTACAAAAGTCCAAATGCTAGACCAATATAGGTCTGGACTTACCATTTCAGCATGGCCATGTTTGGCTCCTTCTACAACTAACTTTTCTCTTTCTCCCTTAGTTGAATTGTAGACAATATCTAACATTTCAAAGGGAACAAACCTATCTTCATCTCCGTGTATAAATAAAATGGGAATTTTATTTTTTGCCAGTTGCCTACTGGCATCTGACTTAAATATGTCATATCCTCCTCGTATTTTAGTCACGCTATTGGCAGCATATATAACTGGAAACTTTGGTAGGCCAAATAGTTCCTTGAGCTGATAGGTTAGTATATCACCAGTAGAATTGAATCCACAATCTTCTACTATAACTTTAACATTGTCCACTAGGTCTTCACCTGATACGTTCATAACTGTTGTAGCCCCCATAGATATACCCCAAAGGACAATCTCTCCCTCCCTGTCCATTTTTACTATCTCATCAATCCAGGAGATTATGTCCAACCTATCATCCCAACCCATACCTATATAATCTCCTTGACTTTCTCCATGGCCTCTTAAATCTGGAATTAGTACATTATACCCCTTATCATAAAAGTTTCTAATATACCTCTTTAAAGACTTCCTATTAGCACTATAGCCATGGACTAAGATAGCC
>CAZRYA010000002.1:25510-27566 GCA_964604235.1 uncultured Tissierellaceae bacterium
GTTTTAAGCTCATTTTCATACAAGTCTCCATAAAGCCTAAGTTGGGCCTTATCTCTTGAAACTATATCTATTTTTTGAGCCTCATTAGAATCTATGAAATTCTGATCCTTAACTCTTAAAGCCTTTTCCCTACCATCGATTTTATTTTTATTATCAAAATTAGGATTTCCCCTTAAGAATTTCTTTTCACTTCTTGCATTAATTGCCAAGTTATAAAAGAAGTTTCCTATTAAAAAATAAATTATAACCACTAAAAATACTCCTCCCAGTATGATTAGTTTAAACTTATTTTGCATAAATTTAACCTCCACATATGTATTTAAATTAATAAATACCCTTTTTTCAAGCTAAATATAGAAAAAGGAGAACCTGTTAATCAGATTCTCCCTTCCTATTTATACTTCCAAACCTTTTTTAAAAGCCTCAATGTTTACATCATGAACTTTTTCTGGCAAGAATTCCTTTATTAAACCAATAAAGTCTATATCATCTAAATCTAAAGCCTTTGATATAGCACCTAACATGACTATGTTTTGAGACCTTGCTTCTCCAAGTTCTTCTGCTATTTTACGGGCCTCTACGAATTTAACATCTTTAACCACTTGTGTTAACTCTTCTTTTAAAGCTTCTGGGTAGGTATCCATCCCACTTAAGACTGGAAGGGGCCACATCTCTTCTTGGTTAGTTATTAGTCTTCCAGTTTTTTTCATAAGTGGAAGATATCTTGCTGCTTCAAGTATTTCAAATGAAACTAAAACGTCTGCCTCTCCCTTATTTATAGTTGGAGAATAAACCTTATCTCCAAACCTTATCTGAGTAGTTACAGACCCACCTCTCTGGCTCATTCCATGAATTTCAGACATTTTTACATCATAACCAGCCCTTATTAAACCCTCTGATAGGATCTTAGATACTAAAATTGTCCCTTGACCTCCAACTCCTACTAACAATAAAGATTTAGTCATATTCTATCACCTATTCCCTTCCATGAAATTCTATAGCACTAAATGGACATACTTGTAAGCATACTCTACAGCCGTTACACATACTCGTGTCCATACTAACTACATTGTCTTTCATAGAAATAGCTGGACAACCTACTTTTAAACAAGTTTTACATTTCCTACATTTTTCTTGGTTTACTTGGCAATATAGGCCAGCTCTTTCCTTCTGAACTTCTTTTATGAGAGCACAGGCCTGTTTAGTTATTATTACAAACAAATCATCTGTTTTAAGGGCATCTTCAACTGCATTTTTATTGGCCTCCATATCATAAGGATCAATTACCCTAATATTAGAATCTGGAACTCCTATTGCCCTAACAAGACCTTCTATATCTATTGTAGGCGCTGGTATTCCACCTATATGTTTTCCCGTTCCTGGATTTTCCTGGTGGCCTGTCATAGCAGTAGTCCTATTGTCTAGAATTACTATGGCCATATTACTTCCATTGTAAACCGCATTTACAAGTCCAGTCATACCTGAATGGAAAAAAGTAGAATCTCCTACAAAGCCAAAGACCTTCTTATCCCTTCCTGCCATTCTGTTTACCCTATCAAATCCAAGCCCTGCTGTTATTCCAGCTCCCATACATACTACTGTATCACCTATTCCTAAAGGCGGCGCTGATCCTAAAGTATAGCAACCTATATCATTTGATACATTTATTTTGTTCCTGTGTTTAGATAGGGCGTAAAATATACCCCTATGTGGACATCCTGCACAAAGGGCTGGTGGCCTATTTGGAATATTAACCTCTAAACTATTCCCTTCTTCTATCTTTTCCCCTAACAAGGCTTCTCTTAATATTTGTGGATTTAACTCTCCACAAATTGGCAATAATTCCTTACCAAGACATTCTATTCCCATAGCCTTTATATACTGCTCCATATAGGGTTCATTTTCCTCTATTATATATATCTTATCCACTCCATTGGCAAATTCTCTTATTAAGTCATCTGGCATAGGATAAGAAAATCCTATTTTTAAGTAAGATGCTCCATCTCCAAAAACTTCTTTAGCATGAAGGTAACTTGCTCCATTGGTTATTATGCCA
>CAZRYA010000003.1:0-18044 GCA_964604235.1 uncultured Tissierellaceae bacterium
CATTTTCTATATCAAAATTTTTAACCCGGGTTCCTTCTGGAAATATACCTAGTATACCATTATCTTTTAAAATTTTCAAAGAAGTTCTAATGGTGGACAATTCTACCTCTTCTCTATTGACAGGAAAAGAACCTAACCCTCTTAAAAAAGCTCCAAAAAACTTTTTATCGAAAACTTCTTTTTTTCCCATCCAAAATATTTGACTTGGTGTAATTATTGAAATTAAAACAGGATCATATACATGAAAGTGATTGGCACATACAATGTAAGGCCCTTCTTTTGGTAAGTTTTCCTTACCTATAATATTGATTCTATATATTAATTTAAAAACTATACCAACTAGTGTTTTCATTACTTTATATAGCATAATTACCCCCTATCTATTGTGGTGATAATTTGAGAAACAACCTCATCTATAGTATATTTAGTAGTATCAATTAAGATTGCGTCACTTGCTTGAACAAGTGGAGATTCTTTTCTATTACTATCTAAAAAGTCTCTTTCTTCAATTTCAGATTTTATTTGTTCTAAGCTGATATTAGTAACTCCTTTAGATAGGAATTCATTGTATCTTCTATTGCCACGCTCTTCAACACTTGCTGTTAGAAAGAATTTAAAACTAGCATTTGGAAGTACAACCGTTCCAATATCTCTACCATCTACAATAATAGATTTTCTATGGGATATTTCTCTCTGTATTTTAACCATATGGTCTCGAACCTCTTTAATAGCAGCGTAAAAGGAAACTTCCTTATTTATTGTATTATGTCTAATCTCTTCATCGACTATTATTCCATCTAAGTAAATATGATTATTATTAAAATCAATATCAGTTTTTAAAAGTAAATCTAATATTGATTCTCTATGGTCTTTATCAATCTTAGATTTAATAGCTTTTAATGTAAAAGCTCTATACATAGCACCTGTATCCAGGTATTCAATATTTAATTTTTTTGCTACTAATTTAGCTATAGTTGATTTTCCAGCTCCAGCAGGTCCATCAATGGCTATAGAAACTTTGTCGTCTTTCATTTTTCCTCCTAAAATATCAGGTCTTAATATTTTAGCATCTTTTAAATAAATATGTTTGACACTTTGCTGGTTCATATTTAAATTGGCTAAAACCATTATCCTAATACACTTCTTTAAGCTTCCAACTACAGACATCTCCTGAAAACACATTAAAGCATTATTTGTATATCCTAAATTTCTAGCTGCTTTGGCAGGATAGGCCTGGTCTAGGTCGGAAGTTGTTGAGAAAGTTATACTTATAACATTATCTGGGTTTATATTGTTTTTAGCTTCTAATTCCCTAATCAATATTTCAGTATTTTTAATAATATCATTGGCTGAATTTTCAGAGACTGTGGCTCCTCTAATTCCAACTATAAACACATTATCACTCCCTTAATAATTATATATTAAATCCATATAGTAAACAAGTTATTTAATCATTAAATATTTTAAATTAAGCATTTAATCCTGCCAAGTAACCAGTGGAATAAGCAATTTGTAAATTATAGCCACCTGTTAGCCCATCGACATCAATAACTTCACCTGCAAAAAACAGGTTTTTGACTAACTTAGACTCCATAGTAGATGGATTTAATTCTAAGGTAGATACACCTCCACAGGTTACTATGGCCTCTTCTATAGGCCTAAAACCTTTAAATTTCATAGGTAAGCCTTTTATAAGATTGACCAAAGACAATCTTTCTTCCTTTGTAATTTGATTACATTTCTTATTCTCATCAATTTCTGACATAGCAATAATAATAGGAATAAGTTTTTGTGGAAGTAATTCATCTAAACTATTTTTTAAATCCTTGTTATTAAACTTTTCGAAATCTCTTATGATTCTTTCGTCTAATTTATTCTTATCAAGGCCTGGCTTCAAGTCAATATATAAGTCTATATCTTTTGTAGTATAATTGTGTAAAAAAGTACTCATAGAAAGAACTAGGGGACCTGAAATACCATAATGAGTGAATATCATTTCACCTAATTCATCATAAAGCTTTTTATTAGCTACATAGGCAGATAGGCTTACATTTTTCAAGGAAAGACCTTGAACTTCTTTAGTGTATTTAAAGTCCGTTTCTACAGGTATTAAAGATGGCCTCAAGGGGATAATATTGTGGTTAAATTTTTTAGCAAACCTATATCCATCTCCTGTAGACCCAGTAGTAGGATATGACTTACCCCCTGTTGATATAATGATAGAATCTGCAAAATAAGTGTTTTTATTAGTTATAACTTCGAACTTATTGGAATCATTATTTATTTCTAAGACACTTTCTCCTAGATTAATTTCCACATTGTGTTTATTTAAGTATTTAGTTAAGGCCTTAATTACATCTGAAGATTTATCAGAAAGAGGAAATACCCTATTGCCTCTTTCTACTTTAGTTTCCAAGCCATATTGGCCTAGTAAGTTTAAAATATCTAAATTTGTAAAGCTATAAAATCCACTATACATAAAAGTGTAATTAGTCATTATATTTGGAAAAAAGTCTTCAATAGGGCTATTGTTGGTAATATTACATCTACCCTTTCCAGTGATAAACATCTTCTTTCCCAACTTATCATTTTTTTCAATTAAAATAACATTTTTATTCATAGACGCTGCAGTTCCTGCTGCTAATATACCAGCAGGTCCACCACCTATTACGATAACATCTCTATTCATTATATGCCTCCAAGTAATTTGTATCATTTAGTTTAACCAAAACATTGTTATAGTCTCTAACCTCTATAAGGCTAATGCTAACATTAGAAATAGCAAAATTTTTATAGTTGGAGAGAGGCATATCTAATAAGGTTAAGATTGCTGTTTTTAAAGTAGTTCCATGAGTTACTATTAAAACTGTC
The DNA here is from genome assembly GCA_964604235.1 of uncultured Tissierellaceae bacterium. Taxonomy (GTDB): domain Bacteria; phylum Bacillota; class Clostridia; order Tissierellales; family Tissierellaceae; genus CAZRYA01. Next base: position 2,872 of record CAZRYA010000003.1, read on the forward strand.
TCTTGATCATCCATAGAAATAATTATTTCTTCTAATTTAGGAGCTAATTTCTCCCTAAGGGATTTTAAATTTTCAGCATTTTCTAAGTTTAATTTATCAGGTTCTTTCATCCAGATATTAAAATCTTTATTATGGTTAATTTCAATTTCCTTCATAGTTTTACCTTGCCAAATGCCAAAGTTCATTTCATTAAAGGAACTTTCTAAATTTATGGGTTTATTAATTACAGCTCCTACTGTAAGTGCTGTATTTTCAGCCCTCTCAAGACAACTAGAGTATATTTTATCAATATTGTATCTACTTAACTCCAGGGCTAGCCTTTCTGCTTGCATCTTCCCTTTGGCAGTTAGTTTTGTATTTGTTGTTCCTTGAATCCTATTGTCTATATTCCATTCAGATTGTCCATGTCTGACGAATATTAATGTTTTTTTCATATTTTCACCTCTTTAATTCTTCTATTATATCAGATATTTTTTTAAAAATCTTCTTTATCATTTATGATAACATTAGTTATGATATTATTAATCTAAAAAAGAAGACCTACTTTATAGTAAGCCTTCTTAAAATTTATGCTATAGGATAAACCTTGTCTTCTTCATCTAATAAATTACTATCTATCCCATACTTATTCGCCTTTCTAACTTTGAAAAATTCTAAGGCTATTTGTGGGAATAGGGCATAAGAAAGAACATCTTCCTCTTGTTCAATATATTCTTTTATTTCATTTCTGAATTCATCCAGTTGTGGTTCTAATTCATCTGCTGGTCTACCAGTGTATACCTCTTCGTCGCCTATTATCATATGTTTTATTTCATCTGATATAGGCATGGTTGGTTTACCATATAGACCTCTAACATAGTTTTTAACCTCATTTGAAACCATCTTATACCTTTCACCTAATATTATATTAAATACAGCTTGGGTGCCCACCATTTGACTCATAGGTGTAACTAATGGAGGATATCCCAAATCCTCTCTTACTTTAGGTACTTCCTTTAATACCTCTTCAAATTGATCCAACTTATTTTGGCTTTCCAGTTGGGATACAAGATTGGATAACATCCCTCCCGGTACTTGGTATATTAAAGTATTAACATCTACATTTAAAACCTTCGGATTTAATAGTCCTTCTTTTATATACTTTTCCTTTAAGACTTTAAAGTAATCTGAAACTTCAAGTAATAATTCCATATCTATATCTTTAGGATATGCTGGCGATCCTTGTAGGGATGCTATCATAGGTTCTGTTGCAGGCTGTGAGGTTCCATTTCCAAGTGGAGATATTGCTGTATCAATTATATCTGCCCCTGCCTCTATTGCCTTCATATAAGTTTGGTTGGCTATTCCAGAAGTAAAATGAGAGTGAATCTCTATAGGAATATTTATTTCTTTCTTCATCTCTGTAACTAACTCCTCTACTACATAAGGTAGTAGTATTCCTGACATATCCTTCAGACATATGGAATCTGCCCCCATCTCTTCCATTTCTTTAGCCAGTTTAACATAATATTCAATATTATGTACTGGACTTGTAGTGTAGGATATAGCTGCTTGAGCATGTCCTCCATATTTTTTAGTAGCCTCTAGAGAAGCCCTTATATTTCTAGTATCATTTAAGGCATCAAATATTCTTATTATATCTATACCATTTTCAATAGATTTTTTTACAAACTCATCTACTACATCATCTGGATAATGCCTATAACCTAAGATATTTTGCCCTCTTAGTAGCATTTGTAGTTTTGTCTTTTTAAAATGTTTTCTTAAAACTCTAAGCCTTTCCCAAGGATCTTCATTTAAAAACCTTAAACAAGCATCAAAGGTTGCTCCTCCCCATACTTCTAAAGCATAAAAGCCTACATTATCTAACTTTTCGGCTATTGGTAACATGTCTTCGATTGGCATTCTTGTAGCTATTAAAGATTGATGAGCATCTCTTAAAACTGTTTCTGTTATTTTAACTCCTGACATACAACTACCTCCTACTTTTTTGATTTTTCTATCATATATACTATAGGTGGATTATTTTTTTGGTTGAAAAATTGAAATTTGACTACATTGTATTCCCTTTGTTCTAAAGATTCAAACATAATCTCTATTTCATTATTTTCATCCATTCCACCACTATGACCAATATAAGATACTACTAACAGTGTGCCATTTGGACTTAGCAAACTAAGCCCTTTAATGATACTCTCTACAGTAGTCTCCGACTTAGTTACTATCTCCTTATTTCCACCTGGTAAATAACCTAAATTATATATTATAAAATCTACTTCTTTTAAAATATACTTGTCTATATTTTCATGACCATCATTAATCAAGCTAACCCTATTTAATAAACCCTCTTCTTCTAATTTAGATTTGCTAATTTCTATTGCCTCTTTCTGTATATCAAAAGAAAAGACCCTACCACTATTTCCTACAAGTTGGGCAAGTTTTAAACTATCATTTCCATTACCCATTGTGCAGTCCACCACTGAATCACCAAATCCAACTACTCTTTCCATTATCTTACTAGAGAGAATAAGGGCATTTTTTATTCTAATAAAATCCATCTTATAGGCCCTTTAAATACTTTAATTCTTCTTCATTTAAGTATCTCCAGTTTCCTATATCTAAACCTCCAATTTTTATTTCTCCAATTTCAACCCTCTTTAATTTTTTTACTGGGTGATTTATAGCTTCACACATTTTTTTAACCTGCCTATTTCTTCCTTCATGTATCATTATATCTAAAATAGAATCAGTTTCATACCTCTTAGCAACTTTTACCTCTGCTCTTGCGGTTTTTTTTCCATCAATAAATAAACCATTCCTAAATTTTTCCAACTCAACTTTATTTGGAGTTCCTTCAACTACTGCTATATATCTCTTTATGATTTCATGTTTGGGATGGGTTATCTTATTAGCCAAATCCCCATCATTAGTAAGTAGTATAAGTCCACTTGTATCTATATCTAACCTTCCAACAGGATAGACTCTTTCACTTACTTCTTCAAGTAAGTCTGTTACTATCCTCCTACCCTTCTCATCACTCATAGTTGTAACATAACCTACAGGCTTATGTAGCATTATATAAACCTTCTTATTTTCCAGTTTAATAAACCTACCATCTACTTGAACCCTATCTGAACTAGTATCCACCTTAGTTCCTAACTCTGTTACTACTTTTCCGTTTACTGCCACCCTTCCTTGTACTATTAAATCTTCTGCTTTCCTTCTGGAAGTTACTCCTGATAAAGCCATATACTTTTGTAATCTCATTTTTCCACACTCTCTTCTCCAAAATTAATTTCTGGTAATTGATCTAAATTTTCTATCCCGAAGGTTTTTAAAAAAATATCTGTTGTCCCATAGATTATAGGCCTCCCTATTCTTTCTAACCTTCCAACTTCTTCTATTAAATTTTTCCCTAATAGAGTATCAATGGCCTTGTCACATTTAACTCCCCTTATAGCTTCAACATCTCCCTTTGTTACCGGCTGCCTATAAGCTATAATAGAAAGAGTTTCTAGGCCTGCATTGGATAAAGTTTTCTCTTCTTTAGGCTTACTTAGCTCCTTAATCCACTGGAAATATTCAGGTTTAGTTCCAATTTGGTAGGAATTTTTTATCTTTGATATTTTTAAACCTCTCATGTCATAACTAAATTCATCTATCATTTCATCTATTATATTTTCAAAATCAACATAGCTAATATTTAGAATTTTGCTAATTTCCTTTCCTTCTAAAGGGTCTCCCCAAGTAAAAAGCAAGGCCTCTATTATGGCCTTCATTTCCTTTTTATCCATTTATATCATCCCTTGCATATATGGTCAAATCACTAAAGTCTTCTTTTTGCTCAATATATAATAAGCCAACCTTGCCTAGTTCCAACATGGCTAAAAAATACATTATAATTTTCTCAACACTTGGACTTAATCCAATTATCTCACTAAATAAGATTATATCATCTTTTCCAATTAAATTCTTTAAATCCTCCATACAAAAATCTAATGAATACTTATCTCTTGAAATAATTTGCAAATCCATATTTATAGACTTATCTTTTGTTCTCTTTATTATATTATCCAAAGACTTCACTAAAACCTTTAAGTCCATATTTGTAAAGTCCATTTTAATTTGTTCTTCATAAAATAAATCTTCCCTAGGTTTATAGTAAATTTTATCTTCTCTTTCCTGTAATTCTTTTAAATACACCGATATTTCCTTGTATTTTTTATATTCAACTATTCTTTGTACTAACTCCAATCTAGGGTCTTCTTCTACTCCGTCCTCTATATTTTTCTTATCTGCTGGAAGTAACATTTTTGATTTGATTTCTAGAAGACTAGATGCCATTAAAAGAAATTCACTGGTTATTTCTAAATTTAGTTCTTCCATACTCTTTAAATAGTTTAAAAATTCTTCTGTTATATTGTTTATTGGTATATCATAAATATTTATCTCCGTCTTATCTATTAAATGCAGTAAAAGGTCCATAGGTCCTTGAAATACTTCTAAGTCTACCTTGTATTTATTTTCTATCATCCGTATATCCTCAGTAAAAATCTAACAAATAAATCTATCATAGGTCCCATTAGTTTATTGATAACATTTGTAACTATTAATATTAATAATAAAAAAGATATTTCTCTTTCATACTTGTAAAAATAGTACTCATATTTAACCGGTAGTAGACTTGCTACTACCTTTGATCCATCCAATGGAGGAAAAGGTAATAGGTTAAATACTCCTAACATTATATTATACCAAAGCCCTATAACAAACATTTCAAATACTATAGCTGACTTGAAATTTACAAAACTAATGACACCAGCTATAATTATGGCCATTATAAAATTAGAAAATGGACCTGCTAAAGAAACTAGAATGGTTCCCAGCTTCCTATTTTTGAAATATGTTGAATTTATAGGTACTGGCTTTGCCCAACCAAACTTAAATAATATCATACAAATAAATCCCAAGGGATCTATATGGTTAATAGGGTTTAAGGAAAGCCTACCGTCATCCTTAGCAGTATTATCTCCTAGTAAGTAGGCCATATAGCCATGAGAAAGCTCATGAATTATTATAGCTGATAACAAACCTGGAATACTATATAAAAAATCCATATATATTACCTCATTTCATATAAGAGTTTTAACCTGGAGCTTGTCCAGGTTAAATATTTTAATCATCTATTTCCTTGTAAACTAATTTTATTTCATCTTCTCTCTTAGATCCTATTTCATATATAGCTAATATTGACTTCCTAGCTGCTTCAACCTTATCCAAATCATTACCATGTACATAGGCTAAGGCTTCTCCCTTATTTACTAGGTCATTTACTTTTTTACTTAAAACAATACCTGCAGACATATCTATAACAGAATCCATAGTTTCTCTTCCAGCTCCCAAAGATAGAGAAACCTTTCCTATATCTTCAGCATTTATATGTCTAACATATCCAGTTTTTTCAGATTTAACCTCGACTATATACTTAGCTTTTTCAAATAGGTCTGGATTCTTAATGTAGTCTGAGTTTCCACCTTGCAGTTGTACCATCTCAATTAATTTGTCAATTGCCTGGCCAGATTCTACTTTTTCAATTAAAAGTTTCCTAGCTTCATTTTCATTTTCCACTAATTTGGCAAGAACTAACAATTTTGCTCCTAAAACTAATGTCAGTTCATATAAATCTTCTGGCCCCTGTCCCTTTAAAGTCTCAATTGCCTCTATAACCTCTAAATTATTCCCTATGGCAAGTCCTAGTGGTTGATCCATATCTGTGACTAAGGCAATTGTTTCCCTGCCATAGTTTTTACCAATCTTAACCATGGTATGGGCAAGTTCTGTAGCCATGCTTACATCTTTCATAAAAGCTCCAGAACCAACTTTAACATCTAAAATTATGGCATCTGATTCTATTGCTAATTTTTTACTCATAATACTAGCTGAAATCAAGGAAATATTATCCACTGTTGCAGTAACATCTCTAAGGGCATAAAGTTTTTTATCTGCTGGAGTTATATTTCCAGTTTGGCTACATATAGAAAGATTTATTTTATTAGTGTTATCTACTAACTCCTCGTTGTTAAGCTCTATTTTAAAGCCTGGTATAGCCTCTAGTTTGTCTAGGGTTCCTCCAGTATGGCCTAGACCCCTTCCAGACATTTTGACAAATGGAACTCCACAAGCAGCCACCATAGGCCCTAATATTAAAGTAGTAGTGTCTCCTACCCCACCTGTAGAATGCTTATCTACCTTTATACCATTTATTCCTGATAAATCAAAAGTATCACCTGAATTAATAACCGCCTTGGTCAAGTTCAAGGTTTCTTCTTCATCCATCTTGTTTAGAAATATAGCCATTAAAAGAGCTGCTGCCTGATAATCTGGTATATTTCCATTGGTATATTCATTTACAAAAAAATCAATTTCTTCCTTTGACAGTGATCTTCCATCTCTTTTATTTTCAATAACATCATACATCCTCATATATTCCATCTCCATTAAATATTATAAAGAAGTTCTTTTATCAAACTTTCAAATTCTTCTTTAACCCTTAGAGAAGTCTCTACTACTTCATCATGGACTAAAGGTTGGTCTAAAATTCCTGCTGCCATATTGGTTATGCATGATATTCCTAAAACCCTAATTCCCTCATGTCTAGCTATTATAACTTCTGGTACTGTTGACATTCCTACTGCATCTGCTCCTAGCATTCTAGCCAGTTTAACTTCTGATGGCGTTTCGTAGGTTGGGCCTGTAAACCACATATAAACTCCCTCTTTTAATCCTAGTCCCAATTTTTTTGCTGTATGTCTTGTCAAATCCATATATTCTTTGTCATATGCATTAGTCATATCTAAAAATCTAGGTCCTAGTTCATTTAAATTAGGTCCTTTTAAGGGGTTTACTCCTGTAAAATTAATGTGGTCTTTAATTATCATTAGGTCTCCTGGTACATAAGACATGTCTACACCACCAGCTGCATTAGTCACTATTAATGACTTAATTCCTATATTAGATAATACTCTAATAGGTAAGACTACATCTGAGATATCATATCCTTCGTAATAATGAAATCTCCCATTCATAGCAATAACATCCTTACCTGATAACTTACCAAAAACCAACTGACCTGCATGTCCTTCTACAGTTGAAACTGGAAATCCCGGAATATCTTCATACTTAACAATTAATTTATCTTCTATTTGATCTGCTAGGCTACCTAATCCAGATCCTAGAACCAATCCAATTTCCGGCTTATTTTCTATCTTGCTTTTAATATAATTAGCTGCTTCAATAATATTTTGCATAAAATACCTCCTATATTCTTGGATGAACAGACTTATACTCTTCGTTTAGGTCTGTCCAAATATAATAATAATTTTCTAAATTGGCTACATCCTTATAACCTAGTATGCTCTTTAACATATTATAACTAGCCCCATTGTTTAGTAAATGGATTCCTAAAGAAGTTCTAAGGACTTGGGGCGTTATAGCTTTATTTAAACCTAACATATCACCATAATGCTTAACTATTTTCCAAACTCCCTGCCTAGTTAATTTATTACCCCTATTATTTGTAAATAACTCTTCTTTTATATGTTTTTTATCCCTTAAAAGCAAATATTCCTCTATCATATACCTTATATTTTCTCCAATAAAAATCTTTCTATCTTCTAGTACTATCCATTCACCTTCTAGGTCTTCTCTTCTCAGGCTAATGAGTTCACTTACCCGTATGCCTGTGGAATATAGAACTTCCAATAGGGCTTTATCTCTCAAAGCTTTTAAGTCTTTTGACTTAGGTAAGTTTAAAAGACTATCTACTTCTTCTTGGCTTAAAAACTCTAATTGCTTACGAGATACTTTTGGAGTCGTCAAATCTAAAGTTGGGTTTTCCTTAAGCAATCCTTGGTTTTGGCAAAAGTTAAAAAAGGACCTCAATGATGCAATTGCCCTAGATATTGTAGAATTAGATTTATTTTCTTCCTGTAAGAGGATTATATAATCTATTACTTTTATTTTATCTACCCCTTCTAGGTCTATATCCATTTCATTAAAAAATTTGTTTATATCTAATAAATAGGCATCTACTGTGTTCCTGCTAAACTTCTTATCTACTTCTAGGTAAGTTTTATATTTTACCAATAGGTCTTCCATTTAAATTCCCTTGTTTTCCATATATGATTTTACATAGTTTATTCCAACTATAGTTTTTGCATCCATTATTTCTCCCCTTAAAATCATCTTTTCTAACTGGCTAATCTCTATTTCTTCAATATCTATAAACTCACCTGGATCTAAATTTAACTTGCCTTCTTCCAAGTCCCTAGCAAGAAAAAGATAAATTTTCTCATCGCTAATACCCGGAGTCGGAAAAATTTCTATCAGATACTCTAACTTTCCGGCCTTATAACCAGTTTCTTCTTCTAATTCTCTTAGAGCTGTTTCTCTTGGCTCTTCATTTATTTCCATTTTACCTGCTGGAAGTTCTAATAGGAACCTTTCTACAGGTTTTCTATATTGTTTAACTAAAACTATTTTATTATCTTCTCTTAAGCTTACAATTGCAACTGAACCTGGATGCTCTATCACTTCTCTTTTAGAATACTTCTTATCTGGTAGTTCAACAGTGTCTACCCTAAGATTTATGACCTTACCCTCATAGACCTTATCAGATTTCATAGTTTTTTCTTGAAAAATCATCAATATTCCTCCCTATAAAAAGATTATATCCCATTTTAGCTACAGCTCCCAAGGTTAAAAAATATTCCTTGTCACTTCCTATATCCCTTCCCATAGTTGTTGGGTTAACTCTATACTTTATAAACGCTTCTTCAATAAAAGCTCCATTTTCAAAATATATATTATGCATTTTATCAAGACCTGAATTTAGAATTTGCCTATCTATTTCCCCGTAAGAGTTATCTAATAAGGGAAATATAATATTTCCTCTTACATTGGTGGCCTTAGTCAAAGTGGTTATAGTGTGATGGCTTATACCATAATGTCTTTCTCTTTTATCAGCAAAGCTAATCCTAGGTACAACTAAATCCAGTCCACCTAAGTTTTTAACAGCGTTAATGTGGTCTCCCTGCTCAAGGCCTGTAAAACCAAATTTAGTCCCTGTTCCCACTATACCTGGTCCCATTGCTATTATTGTTATATCTCCATTTAGAATCCACTTAGAACTTATTAATCCGCTGTAGATATTAACAGCTTCATAGTCTCCTCCAAATCCATTCCCTATTGTAATGGTCTTGTTTATTAAACCTCTAGCTTTCAAATCCCTTACAGTATCACTAAAATCTAGAGATAAGGATGCACCTTCTGTCATTATGTAATTTATATTGATGGATTCATCTAAGTATTTTAGACCTACAACTAGAGGGGCTAACATACTATGTAGACTTGCCACTATGACTAAATGACCATCTATAGAATCCTTGTCATTAAATACACTATGGTATAAGCTGTCATCCTCTTCAATAGCTAAAACTTTCATTTGCATAGGCGTATACCTTAATTTCATTATATGACCAGGGCTATTTTCCTCCTGGTGTTTATTGGAGTTGTTGGACATAACAAAGTGGTAGCCACCTGTCCCTAGGCCTAAATCCATAGCTGTGGTGTTTATTTTAACCACATCTCCTACTTTTATCTGACCCGTCATTTGCTTGTAATTAATTGCTTTGAATTTTTTCCCATTTAATTCTATTAATAGTTTAGTTATATTTTCATGTTTTTCTGTAATTTCTATTACAATTCCTTCATTAAAATTAATCAAATAACATTACCTTCCTATCTTATCTATAAAGTTTAAAAAACGATTAGCCTCTATTATTTTAGTAAAAGATCTTTTCTCTGCAATATAATGTACTAGGATTAAAAAAACCAAGTATATTAACTTAAATTTCATATCTAGTACTAGACATACGAAAAATCCTAAAGTAAATCCCAGTGAATTAGATCCACTATCTCCCATCATAGCAAGAGCTTTAAAATCAAAATTAGAGTATGCCATAATTATACCATATACTGATAGAATTATATAATTATAGCTAGATTTTATATATATGATAAAGGGGATTATAGAAATGATTAAAAACACTTTAATAGCTCTTCCAGGTCTTAAATCAAATAAATTCAAGGCATTTATGGATAGGGCTATTATTAAAGTGTTAATAATTATTTCAAATATAGGTTTACCCATATCTAAGGATACAAATAAAGCCATAGCCAGACCTAGTAGGGCCTTTATTCCTCCTGTAGTTAAATTCCCCTTGAAAAAAGCCTTGAAATGACCCTTTAACCCTTTTATATCTGTATCTCCTATTGAGTCGTCTATAAAACCTATAAAACCCATAAAACTAAAGCCTAATAAAAATAGGACAGCATCTTCTTCTAATTTTCCAAGTAATAATTTAATACTTAGCATAACTAAAAATAGGCAAAAAGTAAAAGCTATTCCAAAAGAATTCGGGATTTCTTCCCCTCTATAGTTTCTATTTACTAAATTTGTCTTTCCTATCATATTTAATAACATGGGGCTAAATATTTTCATATAGGTAAAAGCTAAAACTAAATATAAAATATTTATCATCTTATCACCTTCTATAACCTTTAAAGTACATTTTTACTAAGGTCCACAATATGTCTTTAAATTGTTTTCCCCTATGTATAAAGCCTTTAATATTTCTTTCAGTAAACCTGTGAGTCATATTTACTGGTATCTCTATAATTTCAAAACCCGCCTTTAAAGTCTGTATGGTCATAGCTATTTCTATTCCATAATTATTAGGTATATAACTTATAGCTTCTAAGGACTCCTTAGTATAAGCCCTTTGACCTGACAGGCTGGTATCTATTTCTGTTCCAGTAAAAAACTTAACTCCCCCTTTAGCTAGATTTTTTACTAGCCCAAATCCACCTTTTTTATCAGTTAACTCTTTGGCTGATTTAAATTTCGCTATGCTTATATCACCTTGACCATCTAATATTGGGTCTATCAAACTTTTAACTTCACAACTACTAGTTCCCAAGTCACCATCTAAAAATACTAATATATCGTAGTCCAGATCTTTAATAGCAAGTCCCATTCCATATCCTTTACCCCTGTTTTTTTTCAAATCTATATAGGGAATCTTAAGTTCATCTAAACATTTAAGGGTATTGTCTGTAGAACCATCATTTATAATAACTATAGATTCTCTAAAACCTGCTGATTCTATTCCTTTTATTGTATCTACTATTTTATCTTCCTCATTGTATACTGGTATAGCTATAACAATTTTTTTATTCAATCACTCCACCTACTATTTCTTTTTTTAGTTCAGGCATCAAATTTTCTTTTTCATCTTTTACGCCATAATTTCCTGCTTGACCTGATAAGATGTAAATAGATGATATCTTACCAGTTATGTTATCTACATTATCTACACTGGAAATTTCACTTGCCTTTAATTTTTTTATATCTGAATAATTGACCCTTTCCTTCTCCACATATAAGAGGTCTATTTCAAATTCTTTTAGGGTATTTATTATTTCAAGGTGTTTTTTTGTTCGCTCATTTGACACTTCATCCTGAAATCCTCCAACTAAAACCACCCCGTCTATAGCTTCAGAATAATCTCCGACTATACTATATCCATCCATTAAATCCTTTATCGCATTTTCCCTACCTTCTATTAAGGCCTGTAAAAAATCTTTTAAATTACTATCTGCTTCTAAAGTGTTAGATAGGTTTAAAACAGACTTAACCCTACCACCTGCCATCTCTATTTCATAAGACAAATCAACTGGATAATCCTCACTTAGTTCTAGCATCATTATTCTTTTAGCTTGAAGTTTATCTTCAATTATATAAGAATAGCTTAGGTCCATATAAGCTTTATTGTTTTCTAACTGTTTATTTAACTCTTCATTTTTTATTTTTAATTGATCGTTGTCATAAGATATATCATCTATTCTCTTCTCAACTATAGATATTAGGTCTTGCTGCTTATCATCAATAATATTATTACCATCGATTACAAATCCTATGTAAATCCCTATTCCCAAAGCTATAAATATAGATACTATTGACACTATATAAAACCTCATACTTGGTATCATTAGTCCACCTCCTGTTTACATAAACATTAATTTTATATTTAAATATATAAGTTTGAAAAAATTACTTACAACTGGAGTCAAGGCACTTAATATAATTATAGGAATTAAGGCAGCTATGACTATAATCCACAAGTGTTTTTTCTTAAAACTATCCTTATACAGTTTATTTACTCCCTTTGCATCTACTAGCTTTTCTCCAACCTTTAACCTTACTAAAAAGGTACTGGCCATTCCCTTCCTATCTTTTTCTAGAAAATCTATCATATTATTATGGGTCCCCAGTGCAACAATTAAATCTGCATTATTTTCATAAGCTAGTAATAAGGCTATATCTTCACTAGTCCCAGCAGCTTGAAAAATTACTGGCTCTATTCCCAATTCTCTAACCCTATTTAAACCTGGTGCATTACCATTTCTATAAGCATGAACAACTATTTCCTTAGCAGATTTTAAAGCCTTATCAGATACACTATCCATATCCCCTATTATTATATCTGGAATAAAACCAAATTCTAAAATAGCATCTGCTCCTCCATCAACTCCTACTAAAATGGGCCTTATGTCCTTAATATAGTTTTTAATAGTCATAAAATCCCTCTTATAGTCTTGTCCTCTAACTACAACTAAAACATGTTCTCCACTTAAATTTGTTTTTATTGCTGGGATTTCCACTCCACCTGTAACTAGGGACTTCTCTTTTTTAGCGTATTCTAGTGTATTTTCTATAAATTTATCAAGTTCATAATCCAGATTATCCCTGCCTTCTTCTAGTAATTTTTCTATTTTATTTTCATCTAAATGTTCTAGTTTTTCCAATAGGTCTCCCTTAAAATATAAATTACTATTGATTATTTCAACATAGGAACCGTCTTCTATCATATCCATTAAATCCTTCTTTTCTGATTCATATATGGGAATATTATTTTCCAGTAAGACCATAGGTCCCTTATTAGGATATTTTCCACTTATAGTTTTATCTAAGTTAATAATAGCCCCAATTTTTTTTTCTACTAATGATAAGGCTGCAACTTCATCTATATCTCTATGATCAATTAGGGCAATGTCTTTTGCATTTAATCTCTTTGTCAGGTTTTTTGTTACCTTGTCTTTTCGTAATATACCTTTAATCTCCATAATACCTCCATAAATATATTAATGTCCTAATTATAACATATTTTCCTAAGCCTAATTTATTACAAAACTGAAAGCCCTATAGGGTCTTTTTAAAATTATCTGACATATTTAACATTTCCCTTGCATGTTTTAAAGTAGTTTCTGTTAAGTCTATTCCACCAATTAATCTTGCCATTTCCTCAACACGTTCTTCAAAGTCCAGTTTTCTTATACTGCTAATTGTCCTCCTGTCAATTTCCTCCTTATCAATTAAGTAGTGGCTATCACCTAAGGCGGTTATTTGTGGTAGGTGAGATATACATATAACTTGATGGTCTTTTGAAATTTCATATATCTTTTCTCCTACTACTTGGGCTGTCCTACCTGAAATCCCTGTGTCAATTTCATCAAATATCATAGTTGGAATATTATCTGAATAGGCTAATATACTTTTAAAACCTAACATTATCCTAGACATTTCTCCTCCTGAAGCTATTTTTGATAGGGGTTTTAATTCTTCTCCTAAGTTTGTAGATATTAAGAATTCAACTTGGTCAAAACCATTTAATTGATAGCTATCCATTTTTCTAAAATCTATTTTGAAGTCTACCTTAGTCATATTAAGCTCAATCAATTCTTGTTTTATCCTAGACTCTAATGATAGGGCTATTTTTTTTCTTTCAGTTGATAGTATTGATGAAAGATCTTCTAAGTCAGATTTTATTTTAGATATTTCTAAATTTATTATTTCTTTTTCATGCTCTTGATTTTCAAGTAAACTTAACCTTAACTTGGCCTGATCCCTAAACAATAAAATTTCCTCTGTATCCCTGCCATACTTATTTTTAAGCTTACTTATTAAACTAATCCTATCTTCTAAGTAGACCAACCTTTCTTCGTCTAGGTTAAGACCTTCGTAGTATGACTGCATATCTCTATTTAACTCTGTTATATCTAAAAGGCAAGCCTCTAGTCTAGTATAGTATTCTTTTATTTCTTTATCCTTATCATATATCTTTCTAAGTTCCACTAGATTTATATTCAACAAATCTATTACAGAATTTTTTTCAAAGTCCTCTGTCGAAAAATTATCAATCAATTTTAGAAAAGAGTACATTATATCCTTCATATTGAACAATTTTTTATATTCATCAAATATATTTTCATCTTCTACTTTTAAATTAGCGATTTCTATTTCATCTATTTGAAATTTCAAGATATCAATTTCCCTATCTAAACCCTGCTTGTCTATAGATATGTTTTTAAGTTTAACTTCTTGTACTTTTAAATCCTCATAAAGCTTCTGTATTTTTTCCTTCAATTCTAAGTCTTCATTTGCTAAAAAACCATCTAAAATATCTATATGTTTAGAAGTATCTAATAGTGATTGATGCTCATGTTGGCCAAAAATATCTATTAATTTTTCTGTTATTTCCTTTAACATAGATAGGTTTACTATCTTTCCATTAACTCTCGAAATACTAGGCCCCTTTACATTTATTTCCTTTCCTATTACCAATATATTATCATCAGAAAAATCTATCGAATACTTAGCTAGTATTTCTTTTATCTTTTCATTATCCTCAATATAAAAAACTGCTTCTAGTGATGACTTTTCATATCCTGTCTGAACAAAGTCCTTGTTAGTCCTAGAACCTAAAACCACTCCCAAGGCCTCTATTAAAATGGATTTTCCAGATCCCGTCTCACCAGTTAAAATATTTAATCCCTTAGAAAATTCAATATTTAAATCCTCTATTATAGCAAAATTTCGTATACTTAACTCTAATAACATATTGACCTCCTAGTTTAATTTTATATGAGACTCTTCAACTACTTTTTCAATATAATCATCATTACATTCCACTACTTGATGATTCTCATTTCCAAGATATATTAAATACTCTATATTTCCAGTAGCACCTTTAATAGGTGAATAGGAAATTCCC
>CAZRYA010000003.1:18063-20898 GCA_964604235.1 uncultured Tissierellaceae bacterium
TAAAAATCTAAAGATTTACTTAAATCTACTATTTTCTTTATGGCCTTGTAATGTAAACCCTTATTTCTAATAACCCCTCCATCTTCGACTTCTCCTCTTTCAACTTCAAATTGAGGCTTTATAAGGGCTACTATGTGTCCCCTTTTGTTAATCAATCTCCTACATACTGGAAGGACTAGGTCCAAAGATATAAAAGATACATCTATTGAAAAGAAGTCTACCAGTCCACCTAAGTCGTCTATCTCCACATCTCTTATATTGGTTCTCTCCATAACTACCACTCTAGGGTCTGTCCTAAGTTTAAAGTCTAATTGTCCATATCCTACATCTACAGCATAAACTTTTTTAGCCCCATTCCTAAGCATACAGTCTGTAAATCCTCCTGTAGAAGATCCTATGTCCATAGATATTGTATCTCGTAAATCTATTGTAAAATCATCTAGAGCTTTTTCTAATTTAAAGCCTCCTCTAGATACATAATCTTTAGTTTTTTTTCTATTTTCTTTAATATACAAGTTACAGTCATCCTTAACCTTCTCTCCAACAGTCAAAACCCTAAAGTTATCTATATATACTATTCCTTCCATAACATACCTTTTAGCCATTTCTTTATTTTCTGCCAAAGCCTTATCTATCAATAAATCATCTATTCTTACCTTTGCCATTCTTTCACTACCTTCATATTTTCTTATCCATACCTATGACTATTATACCAAATAATTTGGATTTTATTGTTATAAATAAGTTAATTTTAACAATAAAGAAAATAAGCTGATAGCAAGGCTATCAGCTTATTTTCTAACAAACTGTTCTAAACTTACAATTATATATAATAAATTAGATTTATTATTTAAATAAAAGTCCCTAGTATTTTAAATACTATACCTGCCTATCTACTAGTTTTAAGGTTAAGTCTTCTAAAAAATTAGTATTTTCATTATTTAAGCTTTTTAATAAACTTAGAGCTTCTTTACTGTAAAACTCCATTGCTTCTTTTGCTCTTTCCTCTCCTAATAAGGCTGGATATGTTGGTTTATCTATAATAATATCTTCATCTAAATCTAAAAGATCATCTTGAATTTGATATGCCAATCCTAGATTAAAGCCAAATTTTCGGATAATCTCAATTTCCTCCCTACTAGCACCACCCATTATGGCACCAGCAACAAGACCTCCTCTTATTAAACCAGCTGTCTTATTTTCATACATATATATAAGTCTAGCTTGGTCAAAATTCTTAGACTCAGTTCTCACATCTACAACCTGGCCAGCTATCATACCATCTGCACCGCTATATTTAGATATTTCATAAAGGGCCTCTATTCCCCTATTCCTATCTTCAAGGCTTTCATAGGCCATAATAGTAGCAAGACTTGCCTCATAGGCTGAGTTTAATAATCCATCTCCAGCAAGTATGGCTATATCTTCACCAAACTCCTTGTGGTTAGTCAGTTGACCACGCCTATAATCATCATTATCCATGGAAGGTAAATCATCGTGAACCAAGGAATAAGTATGTATCATTTCAATCGCCACGGCATAAGCTATAGCCTTATCTGGACTTCCAGAAAAAACTCTACATGCCTCTAAACACAATATAGGCCTAATCCTCTTTCCACCAGTAAATAAACTATAATCCATAGAATCATATAAGACCCTATGGTATATATCACTTGGCCTAACCATAACTTTCATTATACTATTATCTAACATATCTACATATTGGTCCATTCTTTCATTAAAGTCCATTTTACACCTCCATAAAATCTACTTCTTGACCATCTAATAATATTTTAACTTCAGTTTCCGCCTTATTTAATAAATTTATTGAATGTTCATAAAGATCCATACCCAACTTGAATTTTTCTACTGAACTTTCCAAAGTTAATTCTTGAGATTCTAAAGATTTGACTATTTCTTCTAATTTCTCCATACTTTCCTCATAAGACATTTTTTCTATATCCATAATTACTCCTCCTCAACAAGAATTACTTTTGCCCTAATAAGACCATCTTTTAAGATTATCTTTATTTCATCATTTTCCTTAACTAACTTTACTGAATCTATTCCCTGTCCATTAGAATCAACTATAAGCCCATGGCCCTTATCCAAAGCTAAAGTGGGATTCAAGCTAATTAACTTCTTTTCTAATTCTAAGGTTTTTTTGCTATAAGCATTTATAAAATTCTCCATATTTCTAATAAGACCTACATATAAAATATCAAGATTTTGTTTCTTATTGTTGATATTTAAAAGAGGACTTACGTATTCTAATTTTCTAGCTATCCTATCCAGCTTGTATTTTGAGTCATTTATTTTAAACTCCAAATGTTTATTTAACTTATTCACTAGGTCTTCCTGTCTACTAAAAAGTTCTTCTATATTGGGAACTGCTCGCTCTGCCCCTGCTGATGGAGTAGCCGCTCTTAAATCTGCAACAAAATCGCTTATGGTAAAATCTATTTCATGACCAACTGCTGAGATACTTGGTTTCTTTAGGCTAAATATGGTTTTGGCTAGGTCTTCATCATTAAAGGAAAATAACTCCTCCATGGATCCTCCACCTCTGCCAAATATGATCATATCTATATCGTCTCTCTCATCTAAAATCTTTAGACCCCTTATTATCTCCTTAGAAGAGTTTTCTCCCTGAACACTTGCTGGGCATATTAGTATATCAACAAGGGGATACCTTCTTTTTATTACAGTAATTATATCTCTAACAGCGGCTCCTGTTGCCGAAGTTACTACGCCTATTTTTTTGGGGTATTTAGGTAGAGCTTTTTTATATTTAGGATCAAATAGACCCTGGTCATTTAATTTTTCTTTTAAGAG
>CAZRYA010000003.1:20908-25929 GCA_964604235.1 uncultured Tissierellaceae bacterium
AAACAAGTCCCCCTCTTTACTTTCTTTTACAAACCTTATATAAAACTGATAATCCCCTTCTTTTTCATAAAGGGATATATAACCTGTAGCTACAATATTCATTCCATTATCTAATTTTATATTCAGCTTAGAATTATCAGATTTAAACATTACAGACCTTATTTTGCCAGAATCATCTTTTAGACTAAAATACATGTGACCGCTATAGTGGTGGGTAAAATTGGATATTTCACCTTCAATAGTCACATTAGGCAATAATAAATCACTTGAAAACAATCTCTTTATATAATTATTTACTTCTGATACTTTTAGTGGCCTCATAAAATATGTCCTCTCTAATTTAAACTTCTAACTATTTCCCCTAATACTCCATTGATAAATTTAAATGAATCTTCCGCACTATATTTTTTGGCATTTTCAATAGCTTCATTAATAGAAACCTGTACTGGTATATCATCCCTATACAAAATTTCATAAATGGACACTCTAAGTATGGCTAAATCTACCTTAGCTAATCTTTCCAATTTCCAACCCTGTAAATTTTTTTCAATTAAAGAGTCTATCCTGTCCATATTTTCATTTATTCCCTTAGCAATATTTTCAATATAGTCTGCCTCTGACTTGCTGTATTGAAAATTATCTAAAAATAAATCCAAGGAACCATTATCTTCTTCCTTATTCATATCACATTGGTATATATATGAAATAGCTCCTTCACGCGCTTGCTTCCTACCCATTATTTTCCTCCTAGATAAATTACCCTCTTAATAGAGGGTAGATTAGATTATTTATTATCTTCTGTTTGTACTACTTTTACTCCTACTATATTGACATTGACTTCTTCAACTTCCATTCCAGTCATTGTCTCTATAGAATTTTTTACATTTTCTTGGACTTTACTTCCAACTTCATCTAATTTTAGTCCATATTTTATGACAATGTATAAGTCTACTAAAACAGATTCTTCTCTTAGTTCTACCTTAACACCCTTTGACAGGTTTTTCATTCCTAACATATCAGTAATTCCAGCTGTTATTCCACCATTCATCTCTACAACACCTTCTACTTCTGTTGCAGCAACTCCTGCTATTATAGATATTACGTCATCTGATATCTTCACAGCACCTGTTTCTTCTATATTAATATTTTCCATAAACTACCCCTCCAAAATTAAGTATTAGAATTATTATACCAAAGCCCAATCTTATTTACAAATTTTTAGCCAATAAAAAAGGCCATAGTTTAAACTATGGCCTTTTTGTTTTAATTATTCTTCATCATCACAGCTGCAGCAATGGTGTTCATCATCGCAACAATCTATAAACTCATAGTCTTCATCACAACAACAATCTTCATCATCACAACAACAATCTTCATCATCACAACAACCATATATATCATCTTCTATTTCCGATAAATCTTCATCTATTAGAGCTACATATTCCTCTAACTCTATTTGATCTTCTAAATTGTCTGATAATATTTCAGTTATTTCTTCTAATGTTTCAACAATGTTAACTAATAATAAACCCTCTTTTGTTGATTCATCAACTCCTAATCCATCAGCTAATCCTTTTAAATAAGCTACTTTTTGTACTAAATAATCCATATCTAATCCCTCCATTTTATATATTGTGTTTAAATTAAACTCTTGATAGGTATTCCCCAGTTCTAGTATCTATCTTTATTACATCACCTAAATTAACAAATAAAGGAACATTTAAAGTTGCTCCTGTTTCAACAGTTGCTGGCTTTACAGCACCTGATGAAGTATCTCCTTTTATTCCAGGTTCTGTTTCAGTTACTTCTAATTCTACAAAATTAGGTGGTGCAACATCAAAAGCCTTTCCTTTATGGAATTTCACTGTTGCTGTGTCATTTTCTTTTAAATAGACAATTGCCTCTTCTACAACGTCCTCTTCTAGAGGAACTTGGTCGTAAGTTTCATTATCCATGAAATAATACAATTCTCCATCATTGTATAGGTATTGCATTTCTTTACTTTCAATTACAGCTTTTTCATATCTATCACTTGGGTTAAAAGTAATTTCCTTACTTCCACCAGACATAACTGATTTTATTTTAGTTCTAACAAAAGCTGCACCTTTACCTGGTTTAACGTGTTGGAAATCAATTACTTGATAAACATCACCATCCATGATGAAAGTTACACCTTTTCTAAAATCTCCTGCTGATATCATATTAATTACCCTCCTACATTATCTTCACTCATTAATTTTATAGAATTAATGGCTAGTATATATCCTAAATATCCTAAACCTGAAATCTGACCAGTTACTACTGGTGCTATAACTGATTTATTTCTAAATTCTTCCCTGGCATATATATTGGATAGATGAACTTCTATAACTGGTATCTGAACAAGTTCTATAGCATCTCTTATAGCAATACTATAATGACTATATGCCCCTGGGTTAATAACAATACCTATGTAATTTTTATCTAAACTATCCTGTATAAGATTAATGATTTCGCCTTCAGAATTTGATTGAAAAAAATCACAAGTAATATTTGTTTTTTCACCACAAGACCTTATTTCAGACTCTATTTCACTTAAAGTCTTACTGCCATAAATATTATTATCTCTCTTTCCCAATAAATTTAAGTTAGGACCATTAATTATTAGTATTTTCATATACATAACCTCTTCTTTATACTATTATATCAGTATATAAAAATTACCTCAACATTTATTTATAATATCTTCTACTATTTCCGCTATTTCTCTATTATTTACATCTATGACAAAATCCGCATAGGTCAAATATAAGCTTATCCTGGCTGAATATAGGGATTCTACTTTTTTTCTTAAATCATTTCCACTTAAAAGAGGCCTATTTACCCTAGAAAAATTCAAATTTCTAATAAGTGTATCAATACTTGCATTTAAAAAAAACAACTTTGAATTATTCTTTAAGTTATCTATGTTTTTAGGATTTAAGATCACTCCCCCTCCTGTTGAAATTATAGAATCTCTAGATAAACTTAACTCTATGGATAATTCTTCTTCTAAGCTTCTAAAATAAGCTTCTCCCTCTAACTTAAATATTTCTTCTATTGACCTGCCATCTTTTTTTTCAATAAGAAAATCCATATCCTTAAGAGTTTTACCTGTTCTTAAAGATAGGATTTCACCTATGGTGGTTTTACCGGCACCGCTCATACCTATTAATACTATATTAGTCATGTCTCGGACTATTTCCTACAATTTCTGCAGCCTTAATTATGGTTTTCATCAGGTCACTGTTATACTGATTATTTAAATGTTCCAAACGACATATCAATAATCCCTTTTGAGATACTACGTATTGTGGTTTTAACTTGTTAAGAGCTAGAGCAGCAATATCTAATTTACATTTATTACAATTGCATTTTAAATTTAATTGACTTTCAAAGTTATTTATGGCTCCTACCACTTCAACCTCCAGTAAGTTTTGTAGCCCCATATTCTCCTCGCTAGTATTTCCCCCTGATAAATCCTTCTCCAATACATTAGATAAATTCATAATATCCTCCCTATTTCTATATGCTTTTTATTTTTTTCGGTTTTAAATCTAGAAACTCTGGTAAATAAGGTCCATAGTTAATTACAGTAGATAGACTATAGACGTATTTAAAATTCTCCCTAGAAGTATTTTCATCTACTATTAGTTTACCCATTATTGTAAATTTAACACCATTATCCAGTAATATTTTTCCATTGTTAACAATTACTATTCCATAGACTGTTAGATCTTGGTGGATTATCAAATCTCCTTCAACGTATATAATTCCAGTATAGGATTTTAGGCTGGTTTCTGACTTGGGATTGCCTATTTCAAATAGACCCTTCTTATCTTTATTCCTATACTCTATTATGGTTCCACTCTTTCTATATGATTCTTTTAAGTAGGTCTTTTCATTTGTATATCTTATTAAAACTTTATCAGAGAAAGTTATAGATTCCAATAGTATTTTATCACTATTATTTACAAAAATATGGTCAATATCTCTTTTTTCTGTATTAATTTGATTTACATCAAAAGTATTATCTTCATAAATTTCAATAGCCCTTATATAAAGGTCTTGGTTATCACAATCTTCTAAAATTTCATTTAAGTACTCAAAATAGATTTCGCTTATATAAGTAATTCTCCCATCTAAAATTTCAACTTTTACCACTGGCCTATATCCTTCCCCTTCTTTCTTTAAACTAACATATCCTAAAGCTCTTCTATCTATATTCACATCCTCTATTTCCCCTAAAGAATATTGTTTTTCATAGATTTTATTAGAATATAGATAATTCAAACTCTCTTCAAGTTTTTTTCTATAGCTGGGCTCCTTAATTAATAGCAAGGCTAAGGATTCAACCTTATTAGAGTTTACTAGCTGCCTTTCTTTTGACTGTATTATACTGGAGTCTAAATCAATATTATAAATGGTCATATGGACAATTAGCACTATTATCAGGAAAAAATACATTATATAAACTCCTATGAATCCTCTTCTAATTTTTATACCCATCCCCTCCAATTATTGAAACAGGACATTTAATACTATAGGATTTCACATATTTTTCATCATCTGAAACTAAAGCTAACTCTAATTTTATTATATTTTTATTTAAAACTTCTAAATTTTCTATACTGGATATGTTGTCAGCCATAGTATTTTTACCTGTTTTTCTTTTTAAATCTGGGATTGTTATCTTCTCATCCTTACTCTTTTTAAAGGCATATCTATACAAATTATTTCCTTCTAACCTATAGAATATATAGTTGTATTCATTAGCCATCTCTTCAACTATTATAAAAGCTAAAGGGACTTCCTCAATATGATCAAGCAATATTATTCCATCTGCCCATTGAATTTCTTTACCTATTGTAATTAATAAAACTGGTATTAAATTATCTGGTAAGTTAAAAAATTTAATAGCTTCATCATAATCAAATCCCATCATTGGACAAGTATCATATCCTTTGTATTTCGCAATTAACATTAAATTCATTGCTGATAAA
>CAZRYA010000004.1:0-6493 GCA_964604235.1 uncultured Tissierellaceae bacterium
TCTAGATTGTTTAAATCTAGGTCCCATCATTTTAGCCAATATTATCATCTCCATAAAATATTTGCCGCGGATAATTTTGAGCCATAATAAATATATCATAAAATAATAAAAAAGTAAATGATAACCCTTATCACAATGGAAAAAAATTATGATTTGGGGTATTATATACTTGGAGGTACATAAATATGAAAGAGATATACAGAGAGAGAAAACGTATGGAAGAGATGCTTAAAATAAAAGAGGATAGGTATAAAAGACAGATAGAAATCCTATCTGAATATGAAGGTTGCTTACTTACTCTAACATTAAATATTCCAGGAGAAATAAAGCGAAATGATTTATATACTAACTTTCATTTTGAAGGGATAGATTTAGTAAAATCTAGACTAAAAGATATTTCTATGGAGTTGAAGTATGAGGAGTATATTAGCCGTGAAGAAGGTTTAGAGTGGTTGGGAATAGTAGATGGAAATAAATTTGACTTGAAAAAAGAAATGATAGATTTAGAAGGTGAAAGAGAAGTTAATAGGATACTAGATATAGATGTGTTTGATAGAGACCACAATCCTATTTCCAGAGGGGACTTAGGCCTAGAGAGGCGTAAATGTTTAATTTGTAATGATGATGCCAAACTATGTATAAGATCAAGGAAGCATTCTTACGAAGACTTAGTTATTAGGGTAGATGATTTAATAGAAAATAGGTAGGATTAAAACATATTTATTAATCAGTGTAAAAGTGGTATATTATTATTGCTATTATTAATTAGGAGATGTTATATTTGAGAGATTTAGATTTGGCAAAGGAAATTTTAGAAGTTGAAGATATGAAGCTAGTGTTGGTTAATAATGGTCAGGTAGTTTACAAGTCCACTGATAGGGGGATAAGACCTATGTATGACTTGGTTAAAGGCTACAGGAAAGACTCAATAGGAGGATCTATTGCCGATAGAGTAATTGGCAAGGGTGCTGCTATTTTAGCAGTTGACTTAAAAATAGCAAGCCTTTATACAGATCTGATTTCTCAAAGTGGAGTGGATATATTGGAAGCAAATGAAATAGAGGTATTTTATAATAGAATTTGTCCTTATATAAAGAATAGAGATAAGACAGACTATTGTCCAATTGAAAAATTATCTCAAACTACACAGGATCCAGATGAATTAATAATTAGAATAGAAGAATTTTTTAATAATATTAAATAAGGAGAGGTTTTATGTATCAAGAGCAAGAGAGCAAGACAAAAAAATTAGTCATAGCAGGATTATTGCTGGCATTAGGTTTTATCCTACCAATGGTCTTCCATGTGACAGGTTTGGGCGGAAAAGTACTATTACCTATGCATATACCTGTATTAATAGGTGGTTTTTTATTGCCACCACAACTAGCAATTATTTTAGGTATTTCAACACCCCTACTAAGCTCACTACTTACAGGTATGCCAGAGCTTTTTCCTATGGGCTTAATAATGATGTTTGAATTAGGGGCTTATGGTTTGGCCACTTCAATATTTTACAGGAAGAAAAAGTTGCCCATGTTGGTTTCTTTGGTTTTATCAATGATAATTGGTAGGCTGGTAGCTGGGCTAGCAGTGTTTGTAATAGCTAGTATGTTTGAAATTCCATTTAAACCAGTTGGATTTGTAGTAGCTGGTGTAACGACAGGACTTCCAGGTCTAATTATACAAATTATACTAATACCTTCTTTAATATATTTTATAGAGAAGTATACAACTATTAATTTTGATTAGGAGGATAAGATGAATATTTTAATAAAAGATATTGATGTAATTCCAGTAGATGGCATTAAGCCTTTAATAGAAAATACAAATATTTATATTGGTGGCAACACTATTTCACATATAGGTGACTTAAGAGATGACCTACCAGTAGATAGGATAATATCTGGGAAAAACAAGGTCTGTATGCCAGGTCTTATAAACGCCCATACCCATATAGGTATGTCTTTATTTAGAAATTATGCAGATGATTTACCCCTACAGGAATGGTTAAATGATAAAATTTGGCCAGCAGAAGCTAAGTTGACAGATGAAGATATTTATTGGGGATCTCTATTAAGTATAGTTGAGATGATAGAAGGCGGTACTACAACTTTTTGTGACATGTATTTTGCCTTAGACCATATAGGAATGGCAATTGAAGAATCTGGTATAAGGGGAATGATGACTAGGGGAATAACAGCTATAACAGGTGGAGCTTATGAAAAATTAGAAGAAACAGAGGACCTACATACTAGGTGGCATAAGGCAGCTGATGATAGGATTAGGATAATGGTAGCCCCTCATGCTCCATATACATGTGATGTAGAGTTTTTAAAGGCTTCTAAGGAGCTTGCAGAAAGGTTGGGTACAGGAATCCACATCCATTTATCAGAGACTAAAGGAGAAGTTGAAGATAGCATAAGGAACCATAATATGACTCCAATAGAACTTATGAATGAAATAGGCCTATTTGATGTCCATACCATAGCAGCTCATTGTGTTCATGTGAATGAGAGAGATATGGATATACTAAAGGAGAAAAATGTTTATCCTGTAAACTGTCCAGGAAGTAACTTGAAGTTGGCCAGTGGTTTTGCTCCAGTAGATCAAATGATGAAAAAGGGGATAGGTGTATCTCTTGGAACAGATGGATCTTCAAGTAACAATAATTTGAATATGTTTGAAGAAATGAATTTAGCGGCAATAGTTAACAAGGCAGTTAATTTAGATGCCCTATCTATAACGGCAGACCAGGCTATTGAAATGGCAACTATTAATGGAGCCAGGGCCTTAGCTTGGTCAGATAAAATTGGATCTATTGAGGTTGGCAAGTGTGCTGATATAATCCTGATAGACTTAGACAAGTCTCACCATTATCCAAAACATAATATAAGTTCAAGTGTAGCCTATTCAACCCAGGCTTCAGATGTGGATACAGTTATAATAAATGGGGATATTATTATGGAAAATAGGAAGATATTAACATTAGATGTAGAGAAGATAAAGACTATGGCTGAAAAATCAGCTAAAGATTTATTAAATAGAGAGTAAAAAAACTAAGAGGAAGATGAGAAAAAATGGTAAAAAAATTATACAAATCTAATTCAGATCAGGTTTTATCAGGAGTATGTGGAGGTATAGGCCAATACTTAAGGATAGACTCTACTATAATTAGGTTAATATGGGCTGTTTCAATAGCCTTTTATGGTTCAGGGCTTTTATTATATATTATAGCAAGTATAATAATACCGGAAGAACCTTCAAATATTTACTATTAGGAAATAAAAGATAAAACCAGCCACATTAATAGGGCTGGTTTTAAATTTATCATAAATATTTACTTTAGTAACTTAAGATAGATTTTTAAATTATGGGTATTAGTTAAGTAAGTAGAGATTTATAAGAGGAGGGTAATTATGGATAGAAGACTGCATAGGTCAAGTAGTAATAAGTTAATAGCAGGAGTATGTGGGGGAATAGGGGAAACTTATAATATAGATCCAACCCTAATAAGGTTAATATGGGCAGGCCTATCTTTGTTAGGTGGTGCAGGTGTAGTATTATATATAATAGCCATATTTGTAATGCCAGTAGAAGCTTAGTTCCAAGGAATAAAAATGAGGCCAAGAGGCCTCATTTTTATTCCTTGGGTATAACTATTATAAATTCAGTGTAGTGGCCATAGAGGCTATTTACTGAGATATTGCCCTTGTGGGCTTCAACTATATCTTTTACTATTGAAAGGCCTAAACCACTACCACCAGTGGACTTATTCCTAGAAGAATCTACCCTGTAGAGTCTATCAAAGACCCTATCAAGACTAGAGCTTGGTATGCCCATACCATTATCTTTAAGACTTAGGATAAAATCATTATTAGACTCCTTAAGTCCAATAGTTACTATTCCAGAATTTTCCTCCATGTAATTGTAGCTATTGGATAAGAGGTTTAAGAGGACTTGTTTAAATTTATCCTTGTCTATATAGGCCCTTATATCTTCTAAGTTGCTTTCGATAATAAAGCCCTTTTTATCATACTTAGGCCTTATTATTTGGATTACATCAAGGACTTCTTCCTTAATATTTAGATAGTCTTTTTGAATTACTAAATTACCTTCTTCCATATAAAAAGACCTAGATAAATCATCTATAAGTTGGTTTATTCTATCAATTTCCTCTCTTAAAATTTTCATATTATGGCTATCCAGTTGCCATATTCCATCATCTATTGCTTCAAGATAAGATTTAATAGTTGTAAGTGGAGTTCTAAGTTCATGAGATATGTTTGAGGAATATTCCTGCCTAAGTTTCTCTTGGTTTTCTATATTTAGAGACAGGTATTCTAAGGACTTGTATATGTCTTGAATCTCTATTATATCAGAACTTAAGTGGGGTATTTTTTCGTTTTTTAAGATTTTATTAGAGATATTTGAAATCTCAACCAGGGGATTGGTAATAGTTTTTGAAGTATATAGGCTAAAGATTATTCCAAAAACCAAGGCAATACTTCCGGCTATTAAAATAGATTTAGTTAGAGTTCCTTTGAAAATATAAGCACTTTCAGATAGGTAGTTGTCATCCTGGTATTGGAGTTTTAAACTATAACCATTTTTCATAGTATAGGTATATTCTTTGTCACTGGAACTATTACCATGCATTCTTCTCATCATTCCATTGGAATTTCCGTGGATTTTCATCATATGACCACTTGAATTAGACGAGTAAATAAGATTTAGGCTTTCATCATAGATAGAAAATGAAATATTTTCATATTCAGCTAGGTTGTCCAATTTATTAGTGTCTATTATACTGTGGCCACATATTACTTCTATGGATTGGGAAATGGAATTTAACTTACTTTCTTTTTCTTCAACTAGGTAAAAATCAAATTTTTTATTGATAGAAATATTGGCAATCAAACTAACTAGGCCAATTGAAACCAAAACAATTATTATAAAAGAAATTAATATTTTTTTAGATAGGTGCAAAAAATCAACTCCTTTAATTTCTTCATATTTTCTCCATATTTAAATTATATCATATTAGTATAAATGAAAGGCGGGATAAAAATGAGAAATAATAAAACTTTATTAATAGTTTTGGGAATTTTAGGACTAGTCCTTTTAAGTAGGATGACTATGGGCTTTGGACATATGGGACTAATGGGTAGGGATAGGATGAATTATAATCACATGGGTAGAATGAATATGGACTATAACAGGGGCTATTATGGAAATAATGGATATGGGTATTATAATAATGGACATGGTTGTAGGTAAAAATAGAATAGGCTAGCCTATTCTATTTTTCTTTGAATATATAGCCTATTCCATAAATGGTCTTAATGTATTTAGGATTTTTATGGTCATCTTCTAATTTTCTTCTTAGGTTTTTAATGTGGGTATCAATAGTCCTGTTATAAGCTTCATATTGACTGCCGAAAGCTAGATTAATCAGCTGCTCGCGGGATAGGACTTGGTTTTTATTATCTATTAATACCTTTAAAAGCTTAAATTCATTAGTAGTAATATCAATAAGTTCATCATCTTTATATAGACTTAAATTATCAAAATCTATTTCAATCCCATCTAATTTATAGTGGGCATCTTGCCCATAAACTCTCTTAATAAGTGCCTTAACCCTTAGGGTCATTTCTTTGGGGCTAAATGGCTTGGTAATGTAGTCATCAGCACCTATGGTAAAACCTGTAATCCTATTGTTTTCATCTGCCTTAGCTGTTAGTATTATTATAGGAATATTAGAAAAAGTTCTAAGTTCTTTTATTAGGTCCTCTCCTGATTTAAAGGGTAACATTAAATCTATTATGGCTAAATGAATATTTTCATTTTTGCAAAGGTCTAGACCTACTTGGCCATCATAGGCTGTGTAGGTATTAAAACCTTCTTTTAATAGGTAAGCACCTATTACCTCTTGAATATTTTTATCATCTTCAACAACTAAAATATTATATTTTGACATAAAATCACCTACTCATAGTCTAACATAAAATTGAAAAAAATGTATTGACAAAGTTTTTTAATCTGTTATACTAACAATAAATAATTAATTCATATCAAAATGCTAGGAATTGGATAGTAGATAATTGGAAATATTAAAGAGAGGGTTTATTGGTGAGAAGGCCCATATTGAAAGTTATTGAATTGCCCCAAGGAGCATTAAGTCGAAATTTTTAGTAGACTTTTACGGAGTTCCCGTTACAGAACTAGAATATGGAAGTATTCGAAAATGAGCTGGGGTATTTTTATAGCCTAAGCAGAGTGGAACCGCGAAATAACCTTTTGCCTCTGTATGTATTTACAGGGACAGGAGGATTTTTTTATTTATAAATATATGGGAGGTATTGTTATGAGACTAGAAAATATTTACGAGGGAATAGGCAGGACACCATTGATTAAATTAAATAGAATTGTAGATGAAGACATGGCTGAAATTTTAGTTAAGTTCGAGGGTCTTAATGTTGGCGGTTCTATCAAA
>CAZRYA010000004.1:6503-15151 GCA_964604235.1 uncultured Tissierellaceae bacterium
AGATTGAATCATTTAACCCTTCAGGATCAGTAAAGGACAGGGCAGCTTTATATATGGTTGAAGACGCTGAAAAAAAAGGACTTTTAAAAGAAGGTGGAAGTATAATTGAACCAACAAGTGGAAATACGGGAATAGCCCTAGCCATGATAGGTGCTAGTAAGGGTTATAGGGTAATTCTAGTAATGCCAGATACTATGAGTGTAGAGAGAAGAAAACTTATGAAGGCCTATGGGGCAGAGATAATCTTAACAGAAGGAAAGCTTGGTATGAAGGCCTCAGTTGATTTAGCTGAAAAACTAGCAAGGGAAAATGGGTATTTCATGCCAAATCAATTTGATAATATGGCCAATAGACAAGCCCATTATGAAAGGACTTCTATAGAAATACTAGAAGATACAGGGGGAAGATTGGATGGATTTGTAGCTGGAGTAGGTACTGGTGGAACTCTTTCAGGAGTTGGACAGAGGTTAAAGGAAGAGGATAAATCTATTTTAGTTGTAGGAGTTGAACCAGAAAAATCACCAATACTCAATGGTGGAAATCCAGGACCACATGGAATCCAAGGAATTGGAGCAAATTTTATACCTAAGGTTTACAATGGAAGTGTTGTGGATAGGATATTAGATATTAAAGATGAGGAAGCCTATGAATATGCAAGGCTTTTAGGGGTAAAAGAAGGTATATTAGCTGGTATTTCATCTGGAGCAAACTTGGCTGGTGCAGTAAAAATAGCTAGGGAGTTAGGCAGGGGAAAAAGGCTGGTAGTAGTATTACCTGATACAGGAGAAAGGTATCTATCCACACCATTATATGATGGAGAGTGATTTACTTGCTGAAATTAATAAAGAAGGAAGCTGAGAATATATACAAAAAGGATCCAGCTGCCAAGTCAATTTGGGAAGTAATCCTATGTTATCCAAGTATAAGGGCCGTTCTATACCATAGAATGGCTCATTACTTATATGGAAGAGGGCATAGGATATTGGCTAGGAGAATATCCCAAAGGTCTAGAAGAAAGACTGGAATAGAGATACATCCAGGAGCTATAATAGGAGAAAATATATTTATAGACCATGGCATGGGATTGGTCATAGGTGAAACATCAGTGGTAGGTGATAATGTTCTAATCTATCATGGAGTAACCCTAGGAGGGACAGGAAGAGAAAAGGATTCTAAAAGACATCCAACAGTGGAAGACTATGTAACAATAGGGGCAGGAGCTAAAATTTTAGGGCCTATAACTATAGGTCAAGGGGCAAAAGTAGGAGCTAATTCTGTCGTACTTAAGGATGTTCCTCCCTATTCAACTGCTGTAGGGTCTCCAGCCAGGATAATAGAAAAAGTATAGTTTTTTGAGTATTAAATATGTGGTTTTATGCTATAATAGTATGTGTTATATTCTTAAACGAGAAGATATAGGAGGGATTTTATGAATATAGAACAACAAAGTATAAACGCTATTAGGGTTTTATCTGTAGAATCTATACAAAAAGCTAATTCAGGCCACCCTGGTCTACCTTTAGGTGGGGCGCCTATGGCATATACTCTATGGGCAAATGTGATGAATCACAACCCTAAAAATCCAAATTGGATAAATAGGGATAGGTTTATATTATCAGCAGGACATGGTTCAGCTATGCTTTATTCCATGTTACACCTATTTGGATATGGTCTGAAGATTGAAGACTTAGAAAACTTTAGACAAATGGGAAGTTTGACTCCAGGACATCCTGAATATGGACATACTGTAGGGGTAGAAGCTACAACAGGCCCCTTAGGCCAAGGTATATCTAACGGTGTAGGAATGGCTATGGCAGAGGCTCATTTAGCAAGCCACTTTAATAGGGACGGTCATAACATCATAGACCACTATACGTATTTAATATGTGGAGACGGAGATTTAATGGAAGGTATTAGCTATGAGGCAGCTTCTTTAGCAGGAACTTTAGGACTTGGAAAACTAATTGTACTTTATGATTCCAATTCTATAACTATAGAAGGCGGAACGGATATAGCTTTTTCTGAAGATACAAGTAAAAGATTTGAAGCCCTAGGTTGGGAAGTAATTCAAGTGGATGATGGAAATGACATCCAAGCTATAGAAGAGGCTGTTCTTAAGGCTAAGAAGAGTTTAGATAGGCCAACTTTGGTTAAAATCACTACAGAAATTGGATATGGAACAGCTAAACAAGGAAAGAGTTCAGCCCATGGTGAGCCATTGGGGCTTGAAAATATAGTCGAAATGAAAAAGTTCTTTGCTTGGGAAGAAGAAGGATTTAATGTTCCAAGTGAAGTTTATAAGCATATGGACACTATAATCTCTAAGGGTCAAGCTATGGAGTCAGAATGGGATGAAAAATTTGCAGCCTATGAAGCTGCCTATCCTGAACTAGGAAGAGAGTTAAAGTCTTGGTTAGATGGAGACCTACCAATGGATTATTTAAATTCGGAAGAATATTATGAATTTGAAAAAGATTATGCAACTAGAGAGTCATCAGGGCTTATTATTAATAGGCTGGCTGAAAAGATGCCAAACCTAATAGGAGGATCAGCAGACTTAGGACCTTCAAATAAGACCACTATGACAAGTAGAGAATCTTTTTCAAAGGATAATTACAAGGGATCAAACATACACTTTGGTGTAAGAGAACATGCAATGGCAGGAATATCCAATGGTATGGCCTTACATGGTGGATTAAAAGCTTATTGTGCTACTTTCCTAATCTTTAGTGATTACATGAAGGGGTCAATGAGATTATCAGCCCTTATGAATTTGCCAGTAACTTATGTTTTAACCCATGATAGTATAGGAGTTGGTGAAGATGGA
Organism: uncultured Tissierellaceae bacterium; assembly: GCA_964604235.1. GTDB lineage: Bacteria > Bacillota > Clostridia > Tissierellales > Tissierellaceae > CAZRYA01. Next base: position 9,331 of record CAZRYA010000004.1, read on the forward strand.
CCAACTCACCAGCCTATAGAACAAATGGCTATGCTAAGATCTATTCCTAACTTTGTAGATTTTAGGCCAGCAGATGCTAGAGAAACAGCTGCTGGGTGGAAACTTGCTATGGTTAGAAAAACTGGACCTGTAGGACTGGCTTTAAGTAGGCAAAAGTTACCTAATTTAGAGGGCACAGGAGAAAACGCTTTAAAAGGAGCCTATATATTAAAAGAAGCAGAAGGTAAATTGGATACTATATTAATCGCATCTGGTTCAGAAGTTAACTTAGCCTATGAGGCAGCTAAAGAGTTAGAGGCCAAGGGAATTGGAACCAGACTTGTAAGTATTCCTTCATTTACTTTATTCGAAGAACAAAGTGAAGAGTATAAAGAATTGGTTTTACCAAGAGCTGTTAGAAAAAGAGTTGGAATAGAAGCAGCAGGACCAATGGGATGGTATAAATACATTGGGCTAGATGGTAGGCTAATTTGTATGGAAGGATTCGGGGCTTCAGCTCCAGGTGGAGAGTTATTTGCTAAATTTAACTTTACTGTAGAAAACATTGTTAAGACAGCCTTGTCTTTATAATTAAATAGATAAAAAAGGTAGTGGAAAATATAAACCACTACCTTTTTTTCTTGGAGTATTTTCATTATAGTGAAAATGAGGTATAGTAAATTCAAGACTATAAAAATAGGAGGATTTACAAATGGAAATTACAGAAAAAAAACCAAGTGATTTTATGGTGGCAATGGCAGCTATAATATGCTGTATTTTATGGGGGACTGCCTTTAAACTGATTAAGATGATGAATGTAGAATTGGGAGTTAGCCAAGAGGCCCTAGGCCAGGCTTATTTAGGCCAAGGGACTATATTAATAGGCCTAAGGTTTGTATTGGCAGGTTTTATGACTTTGATTTATGCTATAGTGAAAAAGCAAAATATTTTTGCCATAAATAAAAAAGAGGGACTAGATATAATAAAAATGGGGATAATGTCCACAGCTGTAGCCTATTTTTTCTTTAATATAGGAAATATAAACATTACATCTACCATAAATTCAGCCATAGTATCCCAATCAGCAATATTTTTCGGGGTAATATTGTCACATTTTGTATATGAAAATGATAGGCTTAATAGATCAAAGTTACTAGCCTTGGGTTTAGGCTTTTTAGGTCTAATTATTTCACAAGTAAACCAAAATTTAGATATAAATCAAGTATTTAATATAAGTCTTACAGGGGAAGGATTTATGTTGATTTATGGACTGGTAGCAGCAATTTCTACAATAATGTCTAAGAGAATCACTACTGGGCTAAATACTTTTGTAATGACAGGTTGGAATTTACTTATAGGAGGGCTTATATTGGTCCTAGTAGGTTTATTTATGGGAGGGAGTTTTTCCTATATAAGTTGGACTGGACCTGGTTTAACCCTGCTTATAATCCTAGGGTTAAACTCTGCTATTCCATTTAGCCTATGGTATTGGGCTGCTAAGTATGGTCCAATTAGCCAACTTTCCATGTATAGGTTTGTTGTACCTATATCAGGTAGTTTACTTGCAATATTAATGGGAGAAAGTCTAACATTTCCACTTACAATAGGTTTGGGTTTAGTTTCATTTTCCATATTTCTTATGAATAGGAAGAAAGGCTTATAAGTAGATAAGTTAAGCTTAAGTCTATTAATTAGTTATAACATAATCAACTAACTATGTTATAATTTAATGTATCAAATAAATGTTAGGGGATAGAATATGAATTTTAATCAAAATGAAGATAGGAATATAAAAATACCTATAATGATATTTTTTATGATAATACTATTTATTTCTTTAATGACATCCATTCCGCTTAAGATGTTATTTAATTTAAACGCTTTTATAATAATCTTTGCTGGAATTTTAATTTCTGTATTTATAAGTTTTCCAATGGATGTGCTTAGGAATACTATTATAGCCATAAGATATAGTTTTTCAGATGACATAGATTATGAGAGGACTATAAACAAGGTATATCAACTATCTGTAAAGGTAAAAAAAGATGGTCTCTTATCAATTGGACAAGATATAGACTATGAGGAGAATACTTTTTTAAGAGATGGTATGATACTTTTAAATGACTACAAGAAAGAAGATGCAATTGAAGATATTATGGACCATGATATCCAATCTAGGTATGTAGAACTTATGAAGCCTTATAATGTTATGAAAATGGTAGCTAATATTGCACCAGCTTTTGGACTTATAGGGACTTTAGTGGGAATGATAGGCCTGTTGACTAAGATAAATATACCAGCTGAAATAATGGGGAATATGGCTTCTGCTTTAGTAAGTACCCTATATGGATCTTTAGTTGCAAATTTTCTAGCCTTCCCTGCCATGGCTAGGATAAAGGAATACAATGACAATAAATTACTAGAGTGTAGGATGATAAAAGAAGGTATACTTTTAATTGCTGGTGGAGATTCTACAAGGAATGTTTTTGACAAGATGAATGTCATGTTAAAGGAAGACAAGAGAGTAGAATATCCAAAAGATTACAGGAAGGCCGAAAGTGGTGAAGACTATGGATTTGAAGAATTTATATGATGGTGATAGGGATGACTATGGAAATAGTTGGCTTATAACCTATAGTGATATGATAACGATAATTCTTTGTTTCTTTATAGTGTTCTTTACTTTTTCAGCAGAAGAAACATCTATGTTAGAAGGGATAAAAGAAAGTTTGACCCTAGAGCTTGAAGACTTAACTGAGGAAAATCAAGCTCTTAAAAAGGAAAAAGAAGAATTGAAAAAAGTTCTTATAGGAGACCCTAATAAGAAGTCACCAGAAGACTTTATGGCCTTTTTAGAAAATAAAGACCTTTTAAATTCTGTTTATATAGATGAGGGAGATTCGGGTATAGTGATAAGGTTTAAAGACGGTGTTCTTTTTTCCAGTGGCCAAGCTAACATATCCCAAGAGGGACTGGAAATATTGGAAGAAGTTGGAAATAAACTAGTAGACTTACCCAACCTGATAATAGTAGAAGGTTTTACAGATAATAGGCCAATAAAATACAGTGCATATAATTCAAATTGGGAACTATCTAGTGCTAGGGCAATAGGAGTTGCTAAATATTTTATAGAAGAATTAAATATATCAGAAGACAGGATTTCTGTAAGTGGATTTGGTGAACAAAGGCCAATAGATACCAATGACACTGAAGAGGGAAGGTCTAATAACAGAAGAATTGAGATTACAATACTCAATTAGAATGGAGGAAGTAAAATGGACAAAAAAATAGTTTTTAGTGGAGCCCAACCATCAGGCTCTTTAACAATAGGTAATTACTTAGGGGCTATAAGAAACTGGACCAAATTACAAGATGAATATGACTGTAACTATTGCATTGTTGATTTACATGCAATAACTGTACCTCAGCTAGCTGCAAATTTAAGGAAAAATACCTTGGATTTATTAGCCATATATTTAGCAGCTGGTATAGATCCAAACAAGAGTACAATTTTTATCCAATCTCATGTTCCAGAACATGTAGAATTATCTTGGGTTTTAAGTAGTATTACCTATATGGGTCAGTTAAATAGGATGACTCAATTTAAGGAAAAATCTCGTAAGTCAGAAGAAAACTTAAATGCTGCCTTGTTCACTTACCCAGTTCTTATGGCTGCAGATATTTTATTATACCAAGCTGACTACGTACCAGTTGGAGATGATCAAAAGCAACATTTAGAGCTTGCTCGTGACCTGGCAGAAAGGTTTAATAATAAGTATAGTGATACTTTTGTAGTTCCTGATGGAATAATGAATGAGTCAGGTGCTAGAATAATGAGCCTACAGAACCCAGAGTTTAAAATGAGTAAGTCAGACCAAGATGAAAATGGATATATCCTCTTACTAGATGATAAAGACACTATAATGAGGAAAGTTAAAAGGTCAGTTACTGATTCCCTAGGAGAAATAAATTACAATGATGACCAAGCTGGAATCAAAAACTTACTTAACATATATAGCCTTTTTACAGGAGACCAAGTAGATAAAATAGTAGGGTCTTATGAAGGAGTAGGCTATGGTAAATTTAAAGAAGATATTGGAGAAATAATAATCTCTAACTTGGAGCCAATTCAAAATGAGTATAAAAGGATTATCAGCGATAAGGCCTATTTAGAAGAAGTTTATAAGATGGGGTCAGAAAAAGCCAGAATAAAGGCTCAAAAGACTTTGAGGAAGGTATATAAGAAGGTTGGATTTATTCCAAGATAAGAAAAAGGTATTCTATAATTTTATATAGAATACCTTTTATTTTATTCGTCTTCAAAAATATTATCTTTTGCCACTTTTTTTATCTTGCTGGCCTTTATAATTTTAGTTAGAATAAAGCCAATAAGGATAATAATTCCTACAAGTCCACCATATATTTTAAGGTAGAGCTTATTTGGATTTTTTATTTTGGCGATAAAGGACTTATCATCATCTATTATCTTTCTTTCCTGGTTGGTCTTGTAGTATTCAGGTATGGTGGCTATCCCATTAACTTGGGGAAATGATCCAACATAAGAACTTAGGGCAAACCATTCTTTTAGCTCTCTTTTATCTTCTGTATATATGATCTGTTTTTCAAAATTACTTATAGCCTGTCCATTTTTATCTTTAGGAACAATAGATAGGAGGTTTTTTGATTTATCACCTACGACAGATAGCATTTGGGCAGAGTATAAACCTGTTACTACCCTATACAATTTTTTATTGTCTATTTCTATCCTTTGTCCATTTTCATCAAGCAAGTTAACACTTGTAACTTTGTCAAAGATAAATCTATTAGGATTTATTGTGTACTGGAGTCCAGACATATTGAGCTGGGCCACATCCATAATAGGTGTAATAGATCCATCAACTTCAGCAGCAGTTTTTAATTCTTGTCCAGTTAAATAAACATCTATAAGTGGGTAGCCTGAGATTTTATCTGGACCTATGCCAAGAGGTATAATGTTGAAAATGTCAGAAACCGTAATATCTCCCAGTGTAATAGATTCTCTTATAATTCCATTTGGAACTATAGAAACAGCAATAGGTTCGTATTTATCAGCTTCGGCTTCTTTAACAGCATGGATGTAAGAGTCAGCAATTAGGTTAGCTAAAGGTTCTTCTTTAAGTTCCTTACCAAATTCATTAAAAGCTACAAAATTAAAATCTGTTCGGGCTAAAACTTGATTGAACTTTAGGCCGAATTTCCTAAGGTAATTGTCTTCAACCTGATACCTATAAAAGTCGATAAATCTTTTAATGTTTTTATCTTCCGTTATACTTTCATCAATGGGATGTAGGGTATATTGGTCTATAGTCCAATTACCACCATCTTGACTTAGGACAATTTGCCCAAGATTTTCTCCATAAGACCCAGCAGAGACTATGGCAGTTTTACCAACCATAATAGGCTCTTTAAGTTCTGTATGAGTGTGGGCAGAAACTATTAGATCGATATCTGGAATTTTTCTTGCTAAGATTTCATCTTCAGATTTCTTTTTATCTGGATTGGTTCCAGAATGAGATAGGGCAATTATAATATCTACATTTTCCTTTTTGAGTTGGTCAATGACAGATTGAGCCGAATCTATATAGTCTTGGAATTTAACACCAGCCATAGGAGCATTAGATACTGCATCTGGACCCATAAGGCCAATAATTCCTATTTTATAATCCTCCTCTTGGAGGATTGAGTACTTTTGAAGTGGATAAGATTTGGAAACAGTTGTAAGTTTTTCCAAGTCTTCTGTAATAGAAAAAGGAAAGCCCATGTTAGAAACCACAATATTTGGTGGCGTACCAAGATTTTTTTT
>CAZRYA010000004.1:15161-18394 GCA_964604235.1 uncultured Tissierellaceae bacterium
GTAGCCCATTTTCCCCATTAAGGCCAGTGTAGGAGATTCACTAGTAAAAACTGTTTGAAATAAGGTTCCCATAGAAAAGTCTCCACCATCAATTAAGATTGTATTAGTTTCAGTTTTCAACTCTTCAATCTTGCTGGCAATTCTCGCATAACCGCCCTTGTAAACGATTTCGTCATTTTCTAAAACTTTTCTAGGGTACAAGTTGTCATGGAGATCATGGGTGAATAATATATTCAATTTGTCATTAGAATCTGCATAGACACCATTAGATAGTAGTAGAAAATTTAATAAAATTCCAATAGATAAGTACTTTATAATTCTGTTCATGGAATTGTCCCCCCTTAGTCTTTATATACCCTATAAAATATGAAACTAATACAAACTAAGCATATATTTGGAAATGAATCCTTGTATAAAAAATTTTAAAAAGGTATATAATATAAGTATACTATACAAAGGAGCTAGATGAAACAAAATGGAAAAAATATTAGATTTTTATATAGAGGATAGGATTTTGAGGTTGAGGGAAAAAAATGCTTGCTTAGTCGGCTTGGATTTTGTAGATAGAATAGAATATTCTGATGAAAGCAGTTTACTCTTACAAGCCAGGAGAGAAGTAGAAGAATATTTCCAGGGAAATAGAAGGGAATTTAGTGTGAAATTAAACCTAGTAGGTAGTGAATTTCAAATAAGGGTTTGGAAGGAATTAATGAAAATCCCCTATGGTGAAACGAGAAGTTACAAGGATATAGCAGAAGGAATAAATTGCCCTAAGGGGTATAGGGCAGTAGGCCTTGCCAATAATAAAAATCCTATAGCTATAATTGTTCCATGTCATAGGGTAGTAGGAAGTAATGGAAAGCTAGTTGGTTATAGTGGAGGGCTAGATATAAAGGAAAAACTATTAAAAATTGAAAATGATAACTTATTGTAACCAGAATGAAAAATTACTGTGGTATAATATATAAAAAACTGGGGGAATGTAAAATATGAAAAAGTTTATTAGGGCTATAAGCATTGCTTTAATTGGAATGCAGTTGACCATACCAATTTTAAATACATCTTATGGGGCTAGTGGGGATTTTGTTAAGAACTACACCACTGGTAGTCAAGTTCTTTTAGATGGAAAACCAATAGAGATACCTAATTCTAATTTTGTTAAGAGTGAAGAGTTAAGAGGGGTATGGGTTTCAAGTGTTTACAATTTAGATTTTCCATCTAAAAAGGGAATGGATATGAAAGCTTTTAAAAAAGAATACATAGAACTTTTGGATAATGTGGAAAGTTTGAATATGAATTCTATAATATTTCAAGTTAGGCCAAAGATGGATGCATTTTATCCGTCTAAGTTAAATCCGTGGTCAGAGTTTTTGACAGGAAGTGAAGGAAAGGACCCTGGGTGGGACCCTTTAAAGTGGATGGTTGAAGAAACTCATAAGAGAGGACTGGAGTTCCATGCTTGGTTTAACCCCTACAGGGTTACTACAAGTACAAGTCAAGGCACTAGTAAAATAGATGATATGAAAAAATTATCTATAGGCAATTGGGCTAGAAATAAGCCTGATAATGTTTTTAAATACCAGGGGAAATTGTATTTAAATCCTGGTAATGACCAAGTTATAAACTATGTTACAGCTAGTATTATGGAAGTTGTAGAAAGTTATGATATAGATGGAGTCCACTTAGATGATTACTTTTATCCCAATACTAAGGGAGAAGATATTAACAAGTTTTATGGGGCAGAGGAAGAAAAATCCTATAATAAAAGCAATAGGGGGATAAGGTCCATTCCAGACTGGAGAAGGGATAATATAGATAGGCAAATTCAAAGTATAAACAATGCTGTTAATAAATACAACAAGGATAATAAAAAAGCTATAAGATTTGGAGTTAGCCCTTTTGGAATATGGGGCCATAAAGAAAATCATAAAAGTTTAGGATCCAATACTCCCAAGTCTTCCTTAGCCTCATATGATAACCAATTTGCAGATACTAGGAAGTGGGTAAAAAACAACTGGGTAGATTATATAGCTCCTCAAATATACTGGACCTTTGAAGATACAAGGGCACCTTATGGAGAACTTACCAATTGGTGGGTGGATACTGTTAGAGGAACTGATGTTGACTTATATATAGGCCAGGCCAGTTATAAAAAGGCAGACCTTAATAAGCCTAATTCTGCTTGGAATAATCCTAGGGAAATATCCAATCAACTAAAGTATAATAGTCAGTTTCCGGAGATAAAGGGAAGTATATTTTTTAAGTATAAGTCTTTCTTTGATGATAAGAATCCTGTAAACAAAGAGTTTGTTGAAATTTTAAAACAGGAACACTACAAAACTAAGGCTAGTATACCTAGCAAGGACCTATTAGCAAGTGGACAAGGTAAGAATAAATTTGTTGAAAATCAATATGATTTCTCTGTAACAAAAACTTTAGATGGCAATGCCATTAATTGGTATGATAAAAGTAACAAGGCTGTAGAGTCATACTTAATATATAGGCAAGAACTTATAGACAATAAGCTGGCAGAAAATATCTTAATAAAGGATTTTAAGGAAAGTGGTAACTTATTTTTTGTAGATAGGAATATTAAAAAAGATAAAAATTATATTTATTCTATAGTAGGAGTGGGTAAGTAATAGGCAAGAAGTTATATTACCAATAGGAGGAGACTAATATGAAAAATATTTTGGTACCAATTGATGGGTCAAAAGGATCTAAATTGGCCCTAGAAAAGGCAATAGAAATAGGTAGGGTAATGGACAGTCAGATAACTGTTGTAAATGTAATATCAGGTTTAATAAACAACCCTTATCTAATAGAGCAAGAGTATAAAGTGGAAATAAGCAAGGTATTTTCAGAGCAGGGAGAAAAAGTTGTTGATGAGGCCCTAAAACTATTAGAAGATTACCCAGGAGAGGTAAAGAAAGAACTTAGGATGGGAGATCCAGCTGAAGAGATAATAACTTTAGCTGAAAATGGCCACTATGATCTTTTAGTAATGGGAAATAGGGGGTTAAATGCATTTTCAAGGGTGATGATGGGAAGTGTATCTAATAGGGTACTGAATCATGTTAAAATATCTGTTTTAATAGTTAAATAAAAATAGCCAAAGACCTAGTGCGAATCCATACAAGGGAGCCCAGTGAGCAAGATGACCAATATAGAAGTGATTTAGCAAGTAGCCTTAAACTGTGGGGAGAATCTCACCAAGAACTTTTAGATTTTAA
>CAZRYA010000004.1:18404-24334 GCA_964604235.1 uncultured Tissierellaceae bacterium
CTTTGGCAAAAAAATCATAGATTTTTTTAGCTGTTTCCTCATGGTTAGTGTTGTTAAGCTTTAAGAGATAGTCCTTATCTCTTTTATTATAGTTAATATCATAGTAGTTTACCATTAAATCCTTAGCTAAAAGTTCATATTGCCCATTAGCAATTAACTGGTGGTAGTTGTCTATTTTTTCATTACCTAAAAATTTCCGTAGGTAATTTAAGGCATTATCAAGTTCTTCAAATTGGTTTTGGTCATGGAGGTAGTCTTCCATTAGGTTTTCAACCCTAAATTCAATAGGAGATTGGACAAGTATATTCCTACTCATATCCATTTTTTCAAAGATATAGTTAGGTATACTAGAACGGCCTATTTTACGACTTTCTCCTTCTAAAAAAACTAAATTTGACTTTCGATTTTTCAATTGGTCAAAAATCAAACTCTCAAACATCTTTTGACTATTAGGCTGGCCAAGGCCAACTGCACCTAGGGTAGAACCTCTATGATTAGCAGCATACTCTAAATCTAAGACATCTAAATTTAAGTTTGTAAGTTCTTCTAGTATGTGAGTTTTACCAACTCCTGTATTTCCATAGAGGATGACAAAATCAACTTGGTCTACAAGTTTGGGCAGGTTTTGGTTAATATAGGCCCTATAGGCCTTATAGCCTCCATCAAGTTTATAGGCCTTGTGGCCAATTGAGTTAATAAAGGCAAATAAGGAAGAACTTCTATAACCACCTCGTGAACAGTATAGGACTATATGTTTATTAGCATTTATTATTTGTAAAAACTCATTATATAGGTTGGGCAACTTACTAGAAACTATTTCAATTCCTTTGATCCTAGCATTTTCTACAGAATCCTGCTTGTATATAGTTCCAACTAGGGCCCTCTCTTCGTTTGAAAAGAGAGGAATATTAATAGCCTGGGGAATATGGGCACTTTCGTACTCACTTGGACTTCTTACATCTATTAAAATGTAATCTTCATTACTGACAATTTCTTCGTATTTTATTATATTATACATATGAACCCTTCTTTTCTTAAACTTTAGGACTATTATATCATTAATTTAGGCAAGTAATAAATAATTTATGGGAATTAGGGAATAATATACTATATAGAATAAATCGGAGGTAATTTAATTGGTAAAAATGAACAGTACAGATGAAATAAAAAAACAGGTAGAAGATAGCACAATGGCCCTAGTCTATTTTGGGACAGAAACTTGTGGTGTATGTGTAGACCTAAAGCCAAAAGTTATAGAAATGTTAAAGGCCTATCCAGAAATAAAATATATGGAAGTAGATGCCCATAAATCAATAAGGGTAGCAGCAGACCATAGTATTTTTACTATACCTGGTATAATAGTTTATGCAGAAGGGAAGGAGGTTATAAGAGAGGCTAGGCATATCAGCGTTGGAGACTTAGAAAATAAAATCAAGAGATACTACGGCATGTTGTTTGAATAAGAAAATTTGCTATTAATAGTGATTATTAATATAATATACTAAGAAGGTATTTATTTATAATAGCAAGGAGTGGAAGATATGATAAAAGATTTGAAGGATAAGAAGGTAAAGATAGATAAGGATGCTTTTATAGCAGAGACAGCTGATGTAATGGGAGATGTGACCATAGGCAAGGGAAGTAGTATGTGGTATGGAGCTGTAGCTCGAGGAGACATGAGCCATATAAAAATAGGAAACTATACTAATATTCAAGATAATGCAACAGTTCATGTAGATACAGACATGCCATGTATAATAGGAGATTATACAACAGTTGGGCATAATGCTGTAGTCCATGGTTGTACTATAGGTAGTAATTGTTTAATTGGAATGGGGTCTGTTGTTTTAAATGGGGCAGTGGTTGGGGACAATACCATAATAGCTGCAGGTTCATTAATAACAGAAGGAGCAGTAATACCAGCAAATTCTCTAGTGATGGGTTCACCAGGTAAAGTGAGAAGAGAAATGACCCAAGAAGAGATAGATGTAATAAGGGAAAATGCAGTAAGATACGAAGTTCTGTGGAGAACAGAACATTTAGAAGACTAGTTACTTAAGTAACTAGTCTTTTTAAAAAGGAGGATATATATGTTTCCAAGTATAGATAGGGTTTATGAAATGTTGGATGAAATAGCAGAAAATCTACCAAAGGTATTTTATAAGGAATTAAATGGTGGAATATTTCTGATGGAGGAGGAAAAAATCCATCCAAAAAGTATAGATAAAAGCCCCCTATATATAATGGGAGAATATATAAGAGGCTTAAACGGAAGAAGTATAAAAATCTATTATGGATCTTTTAGGGCTAACTACTATTATTATGGAGAAGACATCTTATATGAAAAGTTAAGAGAAACTTTGGTTCATGAATTTGTCCATCATTTAGAATCTTTAGGTGGAGAAAGGTCACTAGAACTAGAGGACAAAAACTTCATGGATGCTTATTTGAGATAAAATCAGGTTGACACTAGGAGTTAAATAATATACTATATGGAATAGTGTTTAAAACTAAATAAAGTATAAACTAGGGAAAATGGTGAAATTCCATTACAGCCCCCGCTACTGTAAGTGTGGACAAACCTTAAAAACCACTGGATAAATCTGGGAAGGTAGGGTAAGTATGAAGCACAAGTCAGGATACCTAAATTACTTGAAATGATTTTCGGTGGGAAGATTACTTGTATTATTTATTAGTACTTGATTATTTAAGACTCCCTTGGAGTCTTTTTTTATTTTTAAATTTAAGGATTGAATCAATTGAAAAAGACAAAAAAGAAAAATTCTAGGTTGATAATATTGGGGTTGGTGGTATCAGTTGCTTTAACTGGCTGTTCACCAAAAAAAGATATAAAACCTGAAGAAGACATAAAAACAGTAAGTCAAGTATCAAAGCTAGATGAAAGATTAGGCTTGGTTCATAAGGATTCTTTGAAGTTGGATTATGCCCAGCACTTTAAGGTTGACTACTATGAAGGAGGCTATAAACTTATTAGAGATTCTTCAGATAGGGAGATACTTTTAGTTCCAGAAGGGAAAGATATTCCTAGGCTACCAGAGGAAATTACTATACTAGAAGGCCCAATTGAAGGTGTGGGGATCTACTCAACTGTAGATGGAGCTTGGTTTAGAGCCTTAGGTGAAGTAGACAAAATAAAGACAGTTACTTTTGAAGAGGAAAAGTGGATGATAGATGAAGTTGCAGAAGGTATGAAAAATGGAAATATTACCTATGTAGGTAAGTCGTCAGCTCTTGATTATGAAAGTCTTCAGGCCATAGACCCAACAGTCCACCTATTATCAAAGTCATCAGCAGATGAATTATTTCCAAAGTTTGATGAGTTAGATATGAAATATATAAGTATGGGAGCATTTTTAGAAGAAGATCCTAGGGCAAGGTTAGAGTGGGTTAAATTTGCAGGAGCCTTAACTGATAAGGACCTTGAAGCAGAAGAATTTTACCAGGCTGAACTTGCTAAGATAAACAAAGTAGTTGAGGATGTAGCAAGTAAAAGTTTAGATAAGAAAAAAGTTGCAATAGTATATTATTCGCATTCAAAAGAGGCCTTTCAAGTAACCCACGGCCTTGGACACCAAGCAGTGACAAGTCAACTTGCTGGTGGAATCCATTATCCAGAAAACTTTAACATGGATAAGAGAGGGAGTAGTCCAATGACCAATGAAGAATTTTTTAAGCTTATGGAAGATGTTGACATAATTTTATATGACAATATAACTGGACATGGTATTCAAAATATGGATGATTTACTTAATACAGCTCCTTTTGTAGAGGACCTGAATGTAGTGAAAGAAGGAAACATATGGGGTCTACAAAAAGACTACTGGCAAGCAGCAGATAGGGTTGGAGATATAATAATAGACTTACACCAAGTCCTAAAAAATGAGGATGGAAAACTAAGTGAAAATGATTATTTCTTTTTAATGAAATAGGAGGTTACTATGCCAAAGAAAATAAAGAACACCTTAATATTTACAGTTTTAATACTGCTATTATTATTTTCTATTGGGATAAATATTACTAATGGTTCTGTTGACCTAAGCCTATCTCAATTAGCTAAGATAGGCCTAGGTCAAAGGGAGCTGACTAAGTTGGAGTATAATGTTCTGTTTAAGATTAGAATTCCTAGAATAATAGCAGCCATATTATTTGGTGGTGCTTTATCAATATCGGGATTTCTTTTACAAATATTTTTAAGAACCCTATAGTAGGGCCTTATGTTCTTGGAATTTCATCAGGAGCCAGGCTTTTCGTAGGTTTTTTTATATTGACTACAGCTTCCTTACCATTTTTAATCAATAGTCCTTTTAGAATGTTTTTAATATCTTTTTTAGGAAGTATGCTGGCTATGGTTTTGGTTTTATTATTTGCAAGAAGGGCAGAGAGCGTATCGGTTTTAATAGTAATAGGCATAATGATTGGTTACATAGCATCGGCAGCTACTAATTTAATGATAACTTTTGCATCCGAACATAAAGTGGCCAATTTACATAATTGGTCAATGGGAAGTTTTTCAGGAATAACATGGGATATGTTAAGGGTATCAGCCTTAATAATACTACCTACTAGTATTTTAGTTTTTATGCTATCCAAGCCACTTCAAGGCTATTTATTAGGAGAATCTTATGCTAAGACTATGGGTATTAACATTAAGCGTTTTAGACTTATATTGGTAAGTCTATCAAGTGTTTTATCAGCCTGTGTAACTGCTTTTGCAGGACCCATATCCTTTGTAGGAATAGCAGTGCCCCATTTAACCCGACTAACTATAAAAACAGGAGATCCTAAAGTATTAACACCTGCAATATTTTTGATGGGGTCAAGTTTTGCCTTAATAGCAGACTATTTTGCAAGGAGTTTGTTTGCCCCAACGGAGTTGAACATAAGCACAGTAACATCTTTTATAGGGCTCCTTTAGTAATATATTTAATGGCTAAGGGGAGGAAAAGAGTAGGAGTTTTTTAAAGGCAGATGGAGTAAAGGTTGGATATGGCAAGAGAATAGTTGTGGATAAGGTAGATTTTAACCTAGATAGAGGGGATATATTTTGCCTCATGGGACCAAATGGGTCTGGTAAATCTACTATTTTAAAGTCTATAATAGACCAGATAAAGTTTCTAGGTGGGACTATGACCTTAGTAAACAGAGACTTGGATAAGTTGACCATAATGGAAAGGGCAAGGGAAATATCCGTAGTCCTAACAGAAAGAGTTAGCCCAGATTTAATGACTGCTAGGGAAATAGTTTCAACAGGAAGATATCCTCATACTAACCACTTTGGTAAATTAGCCAAGGAGGATATTAGGATAATAGATGAGTCTATAGCTATAGTTAATGGGAAAGACTTAGAAGATAAAGAGTTTAAATCATTATCGGATGGAGAAAAACAAAGGATTATGATAGCTAGGGCGATATGTCAGGAAGCTGATATTATGGTACTTGATGAACCAACATCATTTCTAGACATAAGATATAAGCTAGAACTTTTAAACATATTAGACAAGTTGGCTATAGATAAGAAGAAAACCATTATAATGTCCCTCCATGAAATAGACTTGGTTACTAAAATTGCAGATAAGGTAATGCTAATAGATCAAGGGAGTGTTTATGGTTATGGTAGACCAGAAGAAGTAATAAGGGATGAATCTATTAGGCAGGTCTATAAGCTCAATATGGGTAGTTTTCATACGGGAGTGGGAAATATAGAGTTAGGGAGACTTTCCAAAAATAAACTAGAAGTATTTGTAATAGGGGGAAATGGTTTAGGGACTAATATATATAGGACCTTAAATAAGTCTAATAAAAGCTTCTATAGTGGAATAGTCTTTGACAATGACTTAGACTATCTAGTATCTAAATCTTTGGCTTGGGAAACAGTAACAAGTCCAGCTTTTGAAGAAATAGGAGAGGAA
>CAZRYA010000005.1:0-8799 GCA_964604235.1 uncultured Tissierellaceae bacterium
TTATCCATTTTATCTTTAAATCCCAATTGATGGAGAATTGCTACCCGCCTCAACCATATACTCTCATCCTGTGCCCATTTAAGAATATGACTTTCCTTTAAACTTCCATCCTTTAAAAGCAAACTCCCAATTAATTTACTAAGAAGATCTACAGTATCCCACCAGGGTTCTAAAAGAACCAATTCTTTAAGATAATCTATTTCTTCTACTTGTAAGTTCTTCTGACAAGCCTTTAGATAATCAATTGCTAGGTACTTAAATTCCCTTTCCTCTTTCCCATAGGCCCTAAATATAAAATCCCAATCTATGTTCTTATCAGCCTTCTTATCCTGTATAAATTCCTTAGATAGGGCCCTCCTCTCTGGAGTTTTTATACCTAAAAATTTAAATTGATTCCTCATATAGGCTTCCATTCCATCTTTAATATGTAAATTGCCCTTACTATAGTATATTTCAAATATATCCATAAATTCTCCCACCTCTGTTTAATATATTCAGTATACCATTAACTATGGTATTTTATTACATATTTTTTATATTTAAATTTTTTATTAGGGGTATATATATAAATAAGAATAGAAAAGGAGGAGTATTTATGGAAAAAGATAAGGATAAGAAAAAAGATACTGGCACTGGTTCTTATAAAATGCATCTAGATTCTAAACTTGAAGATACTGCTACTGATGTATACTATAATACTAAATGTAGGACTAAGGATGCTGGGGTGGCTATTCCTACAGAAGACGCTGTAGATGAAGCAAAGAAATGGGTTGACGACGAAAATAAAATGTAATAAAAAAGTTGTTATTAGCACGATAAATTAATTTAGCTAATAACAACTTTAATTTTTATGCCAAGGATTCTATATAAGTGCTTCTATCTTTTATTATGGACCTATGAAAATAGAATCCTATTATACTTGATACAAACCACCTTATTATAATTGAAATTGGGATAGCTTGAAATCCTAGACTTGTTTTTGCCAATCGATAAGATAAGCTGACTCTTATAAATTGAGATAAAATAGTTAAGATTATAGCTATTTTTATTCTTCATAAAAAACTGTAATTCATTATTATATTATTTAAGTTTCTTCTTTTTCTTTAAAAAATAACTACATAGTAAGAATACTCCTATTGCTGGTAATATAATTAACTTTTATTGGATTATATTCAGCCTTTCCAGATAAATTAAAAATTCTGTATAAAGTGGATTTGCAACTATATCTGATAGGTCTAGTTTTATGGAAAATATTTCTACCCTTATTTTATAAATATAAGACTAAGCTACTTCTGTCATTCCTCTTAAAAACACAATTACCAATACTATGAAATAATCCACCCAAGTAATAAAGCCAGACCCTACTATGATAAAATTCCTAATTAACCCTCACACTAACTCCTATAAGGAGAATTATTTGAGAAACTTTAACTTTTCATAAGTCCTATCTTATCTGCCATTATAAAAATCCTTAGTAATCTTCCTTTACTTCTTCCATAATAGACTTTTCCTGCCTACTGTAGGCTAATAGCTTTCTACAAGATTCAAGTGTCCTCTTTTACTTAGAGTGTTGTCAGCTATTTTAGTAAAAGATAACTGGTATTCTTCCAATTGTTTGGCTAATTCATCTATTTCTTCCCTAGTTGCACTTATAGTAGCCAACTGACTATACTGGTCTAACTTATCCTCTATAGTATCTCCAAAAGTTAAATCACTATCCCAATCTAAACTTTCCTCCATTGAGATTTTCCCCCTATGTCTCTTCTCACTCCTATAAAAATCTATTATCTTATTTTTCATAACAAGGCTTGCATACTTTAAAAATCTCCCTCTAGATTTTGAGTAGGACTCTATAGCTTCGTGAAAGCCAATCATGGCTATACTAAATTCATCATCACTTTCTACTACTAACCTACCTATCACTTTAGATGTTTCTGATTTTATATAGGGTAGGTATTTTTCTATTAAGTCATTAGCTCTAAAAGAGTCGCCCTTGGCCATATACACTAATTCTACTATTTCATTTTCCACAAGATATCTCCCTTCTACAATACTTTGACCCCAATATAGTTTGCGTTTTTGATTGGTTTTTTTCGGGGTTCTAAATATATATTCATATATACTATACTATTAAGATATCTTTTTTTCAAAGACCTTAAAAAATATTCTAAAGCTAAGTTCATCTCAAGTACTTATTAGTTTTTATTTGCCATATTAACCCTATGTGTTAAAATATTCAATGGACATAATTTAATTTATAAAGGAGATAATCAATGTTTAATAAGTTGTATACTACTACAAATAAAAAATCTTGGGAGGGCAGAGTTGACAGTCTAAGTGACTTTGATAGTTTCAGATGGCATCAATGGGTAAAGTTTTTGGACTTGAAAGACAAGAAGCTTAAGCCTTTTGATGGAAAACTAGGATTTGCCTTCTTAGGCTTCCCTTGTGATATAGGTATAGAGAGAAATAAAGGACGAACCGGTGCAGCTTTAGGCCCTACAAGTATTAGAAGGGAATTATCTTCACTTCCTTGTAGGTTTTCAAAAGATCTGGCTTTATTTGATGCTGGAGATATTTCCTGTGAAGGTGTTAGTCTGGAGGAATGTCAAGAAGCCCTAGCCCTAGCTGTAGAAAAGATTCTCAATTTAAACCTTTTCCCCATACTTCTTGGTGGTGGGCATGAAATAGCCTTTGGCCACTATATGGGAATAATTAATTATATGAAGAAAAAAGATAGACAAGAAAAATTAGGTATCATAAACTTTGATGCCCACTTTGACCTAAGACCCTACAGTGAAAATGTATCTTCTGGGACCATGTTTAGGCAGATTGCTGACTATACATTTGAAAATGACCTAAACTACTCTTACTTTTGTATAGGTATTCAAAAATATTCTAATACAGTCAATTTATTTAAAACTGCTGATGAATTAGGGGTAGGGTACATATTGGCTAAGGATATTTCCTACATTGACTTCTATAGCCTTATAGAAAAGTTAGATGATTTCATAAGAGACCAGGACCACCTATATGTAACCATATGTTCCGATGTGTTTTCTTCTGCCTTTGCACCAGGAGTTAGTGCACCACAACCACTTGGACTAGATCCTGAAAAAGTTTTAGCTTTTTTACACCACATCTTGAAGTCTAAAAAAACCATAAGTTTTGATATAGCAGAGATTTCACCTAGGTTTGACTTAGATAATAATACAGCCAATCTAGCCTCTGTTATGATATTTTCTGTGGTTAATACCCTATCTAATATTATATTCAAGGATAATTTAGATAATAATACTTACTATTAAAAAAGCAGGCTATTAAACTTAAGTTTAATAGCCTGCTTTTATCTTATGCTAGAACTCTTAAGGCTTCTAAATTTGCCTCAATCATCCTATCTAAATCTTCATCACTATGGGCTGTTGACAAGAATATACATTCAAACTGTGCTGGCGGCAACATTATACCCCTGTTTAGCATCTCCCTAAAGTACTTGGCATACATATCTGTGTCACACTTTTGAACATCATCATAATTATTTAGGTCACCTTCTGCAAAAAACAAGGTTAAAATATTCCTAAATCTTCTAACTTGGGCCTTAACCCCAGTTTCTTCTATGTTTTTATTAAAGCCTTCTTCTATTTTCTTGGCTTTTTCTATCATATCATCATAAATATGCTTATCCCTTTTTAAAATGTTCAAATTTTTCATGCCCATATGCATAGCAAGTGGATTTCCTGAAAGAGTTCCTGCCTGATAAACTCCTCCTAAAGGCGATACTATCTCCATTATTTCCCTCTTTGCACCATAGGCACCAACGGGGAAACCCCCACCTATTATCTTACCAAAACAAGCTATATCTGGTTTTACCCCATATACTTCACTGGCTCCACCATAGGCAATCCTGAATCCCGAAATTACTTCATCAAATATTAAAAGAGACTTATATTCTTCTGTTATCCTTCTCATTTCCTTTATAAACTCTTCACTAGAAGGAACTAAACCCATATTTCCAGCTACTGGCTCCACTATTATAGCTGCAATATTGTCGCCTTCTTCTTTAAAAGTTTTTCTCAAGTCCTCTATATCATTAAACCTACATACAAGAGTATTTTTAATTATTTCTTCTGGAACTCCTAAACTAGTTGGAACACCATAAGTTATGGTTCCCGAACCTGATTTTACAAGTAAAGAGTCACTATGACCATGGTAGCATCCTTCAAACTTTAAAATTTTATCCCTACCAGTGTATCCCCTTGCAAGTCTTATTGCACTCATAGTTGCTTCGGTCCCAGAGTTTACCATCCTAACCATATCTATAGCTGGATAAGCATCAACCATAAGCTTAGCCATATCTATTTCTATCTTAGTAGGAAGTCCAAAGCTAAGACCATCTCTAATTACATCCTCAATACCATCTAAAAGTTCTTCATTTCCGTGGCCTAATATGGCAGGACCCCATGACCCAATAAAATCTATATAGACATTCCCATCTTCATCTTCTATTTTACTTCCATAACCACGCTTAATAAAGGTTGGGCTTGTACTTACTGATTTAAAGGCACGAACTGGACTATTCACACCACCTGGTATATAGTTTAATCCATCTTCATAAATTTCTTGTGATTTTTTAAATTCCATATTATTTCTCCTCCCTTAAGTATCTAGCCATATCTTTTGCAAAATAAGAAATAATTATTTGAGCTCCAGCTCTTTTTATCGATAATAGACTTTCGTAGATAACCTCTTCTCCAACAAGACCATTTTCTACTGCCATCTTTAACATAGAGTACTCACCACTTACATTATAAGCTGCAAGAGGCATATTAAAATTATCCTTTGCCCTTCTTATTATATCTAAATAGGAAAGAGCAGGTTTTACCATTATGATATCTGCTCCTTCAGCTATATCCAGTTCCATTTCACGAAGGGCCTCATCAGAATTAGCATAATCCATTTGGTAGGATTTCCTGTCACCAAAAGATGGTGCAGAATCAGCTGCCTCTCTAAAAGGCCCATAGTATGAAGAAGAGTACTTGGCACTATAGGCCATTATTGGAATACTCTCAAATCCATTTTCATCTAGTAGCTGTCTTATATAACCAATCCTTCCATCCATCATGTCTGATGGAGAAACCATATCAGCACCTGCCTCTACATGACTTAAGGCTATTTTCCCTAAATACTTCAATGTAGTGTCATTCTCCACCTCACCAGTTTCATTTAATATTCCACAGTGGCCATGGCAAGTGTATTCACACATACATACATCTGTTACTACATACATTTCTGGATAGTTTTTCTTTATCATGCGTATTGCCTTTTGAACAATTCCATCATGAATGAATCCTGATGTTCCAACTTCATCCTTACTATTAGGTATTCCAAATAATATTACTGCATTTATTCCTAAACTTAGAAGTTCCTCAACCTCATCATTTAATTTATCTACTGAAAAATGATAAACCCCCTTCATAGAAGATATTTCATTTTTTATACCCTGTCCCTCCACTACAAATAGAGGATAGATAAAATCTTCTAACTGGAGCTTGGTTTCTCTAACCATGCTCCTAATGACTTTACCATTTCTAAGCCTTCTTGGTCTTTGTACAATATCCAAAATTATTCCTCCTTAAGAAGTATATCAATTACTCCATCTATAGTATACTTATCAGCCTCTCTATATATTTCATAGCCTGCATCTAGTATTGACCTTGTAGTTATAGGTCCAATGGACAATACTTTTCCCTTCCTAATAATATCTTTTTTATCGCCTATTGCCCTATTAAAATTATTAAAAGTTGAAGAAGATGTGAATAATAAATAATAGTCCCCAAGGTCTTCCAGCCTTTCTTCTATTAGCTCTTCACCTGTATCAGTCCTAACTGTATCATATATTATAACTTCATCTACTTGGCATATTTTGGAAATCTCCTCTACCAATATAGGTCTTGATAAATTTCCTCTTGGAGCAAGTACCTTGTCTTTAGAGCACACATATTTTTTAATTTCTTCAGCTAGATCTTCTGCTACATATCTTTCTGGCTCTATATCTGGATTTATCCCATATTCTCTCAGCTTAGCAGATGTCTTAGGTCCAACAGAAGCTAATTTTAGCCCTCCCAATTTCCTACTATCATAACCCATTTGGAATAATTCCTTGAAGAATATCTCCACACCATTTACACTAGTAAATACTAAAAAGTTATAGTCTGATAACCTCTCTATAGAACTCTTAAGTATATCCTTATCTTCTACAGGCTTAACCTCTATCATTGGTAATGTTACTACATTGGCCCCTAGTCCTTCTAATTTATCCACCGTTTCCCCTATGTGGTTCCTACCACGAGTAACCACTATGTTTTTACCAAACAAGGGCTTTCTCTCTTGAAATTTAAGCTTTTCTCTTAAAGCCACAACATCTCCAATTGCAATTAAGCTTGGTGGTTTAACCTGGTTCTTTAAGGCTATTTCATATATTTCGTCTAGGGGGCCTTCTACTACCTTTTGCTTATGAGTAGTCGCCCAATTTATTATTCCAACTGGAGTCTTTGGGTCTTTACCATTTGCTATTAAATTTTTTGATATCTCTCCTAGGTTTGAAACCCCCATTAAAAACACCATAGTTCCATCTAACTTAGCTAAAGCTTCCCAATTAAGCTCGTCATCTTCTGATTTTAAGTGGCCTGTTATGACATGGAATGAAGTAGCTACTCCCCTATGAGTTATAGGTATACCTGCATAGGCAAGTCCCCCAATAGCTGATGTAACTCCTGGAACCGTTTCAAATTCAATTCCCCTATCAATCAAATATTCTCCTTCTTCCCCTCCACGGCCAAAAACATATGGGTCTCCACCTTTTAGTCTAGCTACAATCTTTCCCATTTCAGCCTGTCTGTAGATTATTTCATTTATTTCATCTTGTGTTTTAACATGAATTTTTGCAGACTTACCAACATATATAAATTCTGCATCTGGCTTGGCTAAATCTATCAGCTTAGGACTTACCAGCCTGTCATAAACTATAACATCAGCTTTAGTTAAAATATCATGACCTTTTTTCGTTATTAAACCTGGATCTCCTGGTCCTGCACCTATTAAATAAACCTTACCCTTCATACTTATCAATCTCCTCAGTTAATAATTTTGCTAGATCTCCACCTATTGTATCAATATCATCTAAACTTCCTTCCATTGACTTTCTTACTAAAAGCTGGCCGTCTTCACTTCCCAAAATCCCATCTAAATGGATCCTGCTGTCCTCTATTCTACAATAAGCACCTACTGGAATATTACAACTTCCACCTGTTCCCTTTAAGAAGTCCCTCTCCACTTTCGCTTGAACTTCCGTCAGTTCATCAGATATAGATTTAATTACATTGTGAATATTTTCATCATCTTCTCTTATCTCTATTCCTAAAATTCCTTGACACGGAGATGATAGTAAAAGATCTGTATCTAAAGCTATGACTTTATTTTCTAAGCTTACTCCCAACCTATTAATTCCTGCTGCAGCCAGAACAACGCCATCTAAATTATCTTCTACTATTTTTCCTATCCTAGTTTCTATATTTCCTCTAATTCCTACTATATTCAAGTCTTCCCTATATTTTAAAAGTTGATACTTCCTTCTCTTACTACCTGTTCCAATTATAGCCCCTTGAGGAAGGTCATCAATTGAGTTTAAACCCTCTCTTAAAACTAATACATCCCTATGGTCCTCCCTCTTGGGAATATAGGAAAGCCTTAAGCCCTTAGGTAGTTCACCTGGCATATCTTTCATACTATGTATAGCTAAATCTATACTACTATCTAGGAGCTCTTTTTCTATTTCCTTAATGAATATTTCCTTGCCACCAATTTTATCTATTGGCTTATCTAAAATTAAGTCACCTTTGGTTTTAATAATCCTGACTTCAAATTCAACTTCTGGACATTTTTCCTTAATCATATCTAAAACCATGTTGGTCTGAGTCACTGCTAATTTACTTCCCCTTGTTCCTACAACTATTTTCATTTAAGCTCCTCCAGTTCTATAGTATTATCTTTTAAGCTTTCTACAAAATTTAAAAGTTCATCATAATCTAGTTTGACCATATGCCTAAAAAACAAATCCATGTTTTCCCTATGATGGTCTAATATAATACTCCTACTCTCTTCTAATAATAATATGTATTGAGAATTAAATCTACTGTATTCTACTTCAAATATTTCTTTTAAATACTTGCTTAAAAATGGAAATTTTCCCATAGTACTTGTTGCTATTAAAAAGTTTTCATTTCCATATATTGATGCATTGATAAAATTAGATTGACTGGATAGGGATATATTATTAAATAATATGTTTCTCTTAAGGCAATCACTGGCTATCTTGCTATTTACTTCTTTTGAAGAAGTTGCTCCAAATACTAAAAAAGCACCTTCTAAATAGCTTTCATCGTATTGGTCCAGAATAATACTTATTCCTTCCAGCTCATAAAACCTATCATCTAACTCTTTAGAGACCACTTCTATATGTGGACCATACTCTAATAGGCTATGTGCCTTCCTATAGCCTATATTGCCTCCACCCACAATTAAAATCTTCCTATCACTTAAATCTACCATTAAAGGATAATACATCTCATCACCTAAATCTCAAATAATTTTTTTACAGTTTCCATATAATCACTTACATTATCTTCATCTGCTTCCTTCATAACTTTAATAGGCTCCCTAATTATAGTTTTAAGTGCAGACATTATCATCTTATCTATTATTTTCTCTTCCCTCTTATCTAAATCTAACTTCCTGTTAATG
>CAZRYA010000005.1:8809-16888 GCA_964604235.1 uncultured Tissierellaceae bacterium
AACAACGCTACAGTTTTTTTCTAAAAAGGGCTCCATAGTATCATTTTTTATTTGAGAACATTTTATATTCAAAGATTGGATTACAGGGTCTACTTCTATGGTCTTTAACCAACAGGTAAACTTTTCCACATCTTTTTCAATAATGACCATGGCTTCTTTGGATAGTTGTTCTCTCTTCTTCATATTTTCTTCAGAAACTTCTTTTAAGTCATCTATATGGTAAAGAGTTACATTGTTCATCCCTCCAACTTCTCCATCTACATCTCTAGGTAAGCCTAAGTCTAAAATCCAAATCCTATTGTCTAATCTAGGCATATCTTCTGCCCTTATAACGGTATGAGGAGCTGCTGTTGCCGTAATAATAAAGTCTACATGCTTGATAAATTGATGTCTATCCCTGTAATTAATTGACTTTATATCCTCATACTCTCCAAATACCTCTCCTATTTTCCCATGGCTCCTGTTGGTTAAATAGATCTTATCCAAATTCTCCTCATCTAAATACTTTACAGCTAGACTGCTAATCTCACCTGCCCCTATTACCAAGGCTTTCTTTCCCTCCAGGCTTCCCATACTTTTCTTTAAGAGGCTAATCCCTATATATGATGTTGAAAGAGGAATTTCTGAAATCTTTAAAGTATGCCTAATTTTTTTCCCCACTCCTACAGCTTCCATAAAAAGCTTATTCAATATCTTTTTACTAAATCCTAGTTCCATGGCAGAAATCATAGCATCTCTAATTTGTCCTAAAATTTGATCTTCTCCTATTACAATTGAATCAAGTCCTGAAGCAACCATAAAAATATGGTCTACTGCATCTTTCCCAGACCTTGTAAATATAAATTCTCTTGCAATTTCCTGCTTAAAAAAATCACCATAAAACTTTACAACCTTATCGATAGATTCCTCTATGTCATCACTAGATATATATATCTCACTCCTATTACAGGTAGACACTATAGTGACTTCATTTATTCCCTCATCTAACAGGTAGCTAGAGCCTTCTATCTTCATAGATTCCGTAAAGGAAAACTTTTCGCGGACTTCTATGGGTGCCAAATGATGATTTATACCAACTACTCCTATATCCATATTTTCCTCCTCAATTTATTTAAACTTTGTTTAAATTATATCATTTAATCTATATATTAGATTATACAGATTATTAAAGACTTTAATTACTATTATGAATAGCAATTATTTCTTTAAGATTCTATGGTTTTTCCTATAGCCCAAGCCCAACCTTCATATAGCCTATTGGACTTCTCCAAATCCATATTTGGCCTATATACCATAAAGTCTTCCTTTAACTGTGGTAGGTCTTCCATACTTGACCAAAAACCTACAGCTAGTCCTGCTAAATATCCAGCTCCTAAAGCTGTCGTTTCTACTAACTTCGGTCTTTCAACCTCTACATTTAATATATCTGCTTGGAATTGCATAAGAAAATTATTTTCTGAAGCCCCTCCATCTACTTTTAATTTTTTTAAGCTTATATTAGAGTCTTCCTCCATAGCCAATAAGACATCCTTGGTTTGATAGGCTATGGACTCAAGTCCTGCCCTTATAATATGGTTTCTATTGGTCCCTCGGCTTATGCCCAAAATAGACCCCCTAGCTTCCATGTCCCAATGGGGGGCTCCCAATCCAACAAAGGCTGGAACCAAGTAAACACCATTGGTATCTTCCACCTTAGATGCAAAGTATTCACTGTCACCTGCATCCTGTATTAGTTTCATCTCATCTCTTAGCCATTGGACAACTGCTCCACCTACAAAAATACTACCTTCCAAGGCATAAGCTACCTTTCCATTAATTCCCCAAGCAATAGTTGTAAGTAGTCCATTTTTTGATTTTATCCTATTCTCACCTGTATTCATCAACATAAAGCAGCCAGTTCCATAAGTATTTTTTGCCATACCTGGTTGAAAGCACTTTTGCCCAAATAAAGCGGCCTGCTGGTCTCCACCAATTCCTGCTATGGGTATTTCAGCCCCTCCTAGGGTCTGAGGGTCTGTATGACCATAAACCTGGCTAGACTCTTTTACAAGTGGCAACATAGATTTTGGAATATCCAATACTTTAAGTAGTTCTTCATCCCAATCTAAATTTTTTATATTATATATCATAGTCCTAGATGCATTTGAATAGTCAGTAACGTGGACTTGCCCCCTAGTTAAATTCCATATTAACCAGGTATCCATAGTTCCAAATAAAAGTTCTCCTTTTTCGGCTAATTCTCTTGCCCCACTTACCTTGTCCAGTATCCACTTTATCTTGGTCCCAGAAAAGTATGCATCTGGTATTAAACCTGTATTTTCTCTTATATATTCTTCATAGCCAGCTTCTATCAAGTCCTCACATATGTCCATAGTCCTTCTACACTGCCAAACAATTGCATTGTATATGGGCTTACCTGTATTCTTATTCCATATCACAGTAGTTTCTCTTTGGTTAGTAAGGCCTATAGCAGCTATTTCTCTTGGCCTTATAGCAGCTGTTTCAAGTACTGCCCTCATAACTCCTGACTGAACCCCCCATATCTCCATAGGGTCATGCTCCACCCAACCAGCCTTAGGATAATACTGAGTAAATTCATTTTGTGCCATCTTTACAATGTTTCCTTCCTTATCAAATATAATCGCACGACAGCTGGTTGTTCCTTGATCCAATGCCAATATATATTTTTTCTCCAAAATAAACCCTCCCATCTATTAAATTAGATATCCAAAACAATTATTTTTCCAATAACTTAAAAAATATAATATTAATTTTTCATCTCTCATACCTTGTATAGTCCTACTTAATATCCTTATATAATTAATATTTTCTAGGTAAATCTACTAAAACCTGCCAAAGGCTTCCCACAATTAAATTTATTCTTTAAGACCTTAATAAAAATAAAGGCATTTAAAAGTCATCTTATAGGCAACTTTTAAATGCGTTCTACAAAAATCATCGATGCAACTTTATAGCTTATAACACTTCTATTATTGGCCTTGTATTCTATACTTAAAAATTCATTTAATGAATCCCTATGAAAAATTTCAACTTCATCTCCAACTTCCAAGCCTATTTTTTTAGTAAAACTAATTAAATCATACTCATCAATAAATCTAATGATTTTCACCTTAGATTTTTCTTCTATTTCAAACAAGGTTGGATAATCTATATCCTCTCCTACTTCATTTATATAAATTCTTCCTCCATGGGGACACCTACTAGGACAATCTAGAAATTCATTTAATTTTGATAGCAGTAAGGGGCTAGTAACATGTTCAAGTAGCTCTGCATCTGCATGAACTTGGTCCCACTTATAATTAAAATGATCTAACAGGAAAAACTCCCATAGTCTATGTTTACTAATGAGCTCTTTAGCTAGTTTTCTAGCTTCTTCTGTTAGTACTATATAACTTCCAGAATTATCAACTAAACCACTTTCACTTAATTTGTTAACCATTTGGCTTGCTGATGCAGGAGATACATTTAACTTTTGTGCCAATATTTTATTGGTAACATCAACTGCATTTTCTTCAAGTTGAAAAATAATTTTAATATAATCTTCTCTATTTTCAGTCATAAGCTTCTCCTTTTTTATATTTTATATAATACTAATATACTTCTTAGACCTGTATTTGTCAATTAAGCTTACAGGTTTTTAAACAATCCCAATCTATTTAATTAGGTACTCCTAACCAAATAGATGCTTACTCCTTATTTTTGTGTTAATATCGTCTATAAGGAGGAGATAATATGATTAGTGTTGAAGATTTAACAGTTGATTATTTTGGCAATACTGCCCTTAATAATATTTCAATAGACATACCCTTTGAATCAAGTATTGGTATTATTGGACCTAATGGTGCAGGTAAGTCCACTTTTATTAAGGCCCTATTAAATGTAGTATCCAAAAGTAATGGAACTGTAAAAATAGATGATGATGACATTTCTAAGCACAAAAAAAAGTATTGCCTATGTTCCTCAAAAAAGTGAAGTTGATTTAACCTTTCCTATAACAGTTAAGGAAACTGTCCTTACTGGGACTTTCCCTAATTTAGGGCTATTTCAAAGACCTGGTAAAAAACAAAAAGAAATTGCTGAAAGGGCTATGGAGTTAATCGACATAGTTGACTTAAAAAATAAACAAATTAGTAATTTATCTGGTGGTCAATTACAACGGATATTTATTGCTAGAGCCTTAGCCCAAGAATATAATATATACTTTTTGGATGAACCCTTTGTAGGAATAGATTTAGTCAGTGAAAGGATTATAGTCAATATCTTAAAAAAACTTAGACTGAAGGAAAAACCGTTCTTGTTGTCCACCATGATCTTCATGAAGTGGAAGAGTATTTTGATAAGTTGATTATTTTAAATAAAGACCTTATTAGCTTTGGAGATGTAGCTCAAGTCTTTACGAGTTCTAACATAAATAAAGCTTATGGAGATTCAATGGGTAATATTTAAATTAAAGGATTGGGGTGATTAAAATGATAAATAGTATCTCAGAAATTACAAATATTCCAATCTATATATTAAACGCCGGTTTCTCTGCTATTATACTAGGCTGTGTTTCAGGAATAATAGGAAGCTTTATAGTCCTTAGAAATATGTCTTTAATGGGAGATGCCTTATCACATGCAGTCCTGCTGGGAGTTGCTATTTCCTATATACTAGGAATAAATATGTTATTTGGTGCCTCTTTATTTGGAATGTTAGCAGCTGCTTTAATTCAGTTTATATCTGAAAAAACTACTATCAAAAATTACACATCTATAGGAATTATTCTAAATACTTTTTTCGCCTTGGTAATAGTGCTAATAACAAGGGCCCAAAGTGGGATTGACTTAAACCATGTCTTATTTGGAAATATACTGGCAGTGACTCCATCGGAACTTAAGCAATCCTTTATTGTATTATTACTAGTTATAGGGCTGGTTTCTCTGTTTTATAAGGAACTATTGGTAAGTTCTTTTGATCCAGTGGTTGCTAAAGCCAATGGATTGAACACAAACTTTTACCACTACCTATTAATGATGTTGCTGTCTATAGTAACTGTTTCTTCCCTATCTCAAGTAGGGGTTGTCTTAGTTATAGCCATGTTAATAATTCCAGCAGCCACATCATATCTATGGACAAATAAATTATTTCATATGATTTTATTGGCTTCAATTATAGGGATTATAATAGGAATAACTGGAACTATAATTAGCTTTGCTTATAACCTACCTACCAGTACAACTATTGTATTAGTAGGAGCTAGCTTATTTGCCCTTTCATTTATCCTATCACCTAAAAATGCTTTTATTAAGAAAGGAAGATGATTATGAAAAAAATAGTTATTATTCTACTAGTGACGTGTTTAGCCTTAGTTGGCTGTCAAAGTGGAAATAAAGTTAGTAGTATAGATTCAGATAAGTTACAAATAGTTGCAACTTATTCTATTGTTGCAGACCTAGTTGAAAATATTGTCCAAAACAAGGGCCAAGTTTATAGTATGGTTCCAATAGGAACAGACCCTCATATATATGACCCCTTACCCAAAGATGTGGATAAGGTTTCAAAGGCAGACCTAATATTTTACAATGGCTTCAATTTAGAAACTGGTAAAGGTTGGTTTGATAACCTATTGGAAGTAACTAATAAAAAAGATGTGGCCTTTCCAGTTACTAAAAATGTGGACCCTATGTATTTAACTGAAAGTGGAAAGGAAACAGAACAGGATCCTCATGCCTGGTTAGATATAGAAAATGCTATTAAGTATGTTGACCTTATTACTGAAGAAATTATAAAACTAGATCCTGCTAATAAAGACTTTTATCAGGAAAATCACAATATTTACGTTACAAAATTAGAGGTACTCCATGCTTATGCCAAAGAAGAAATAGAAAAAATTCCTAAAGAACAAAGAATACTAGTTACAAGTGAAGGAGCTTTCAAGTATTTTTCAAAAGCCTATGGCTTTGAAGCAGCTTATATATGGGAAATAAATACAGACAACCAAGAAACCCCAGAGCAAATGGAGAAAATTCTAGAAACTATCAATGGCAGCAATATTAAATCCCTATTTGTTGAGACCAGTGTTAGTCCTAAAACTATGGAAACCATTTCTAAAGAAACTGGCCTTCCTATCTATGCTACAATATTTACTGATTCATTGGATAAAGAAGGCCAAGCCGGAGCCACTTATATTGAAATGATTAAGTGGAATATTGATAAGGTAGTTTAAGGTTTAAAATAATTATAAAATAAGGAGAAAGCTTATATAAATTTAGTCTAAAGCTTTCTCTTTTATAGTATAATTATTATTAAGAGGTGTATCTTATGATCAAAGAATTCATAAAAAATTATAAGTCTAATGTATATGACTATATTTTAGTAGTTCTTCTAATGTTCTACTTTACCAAGTCTTTAAATATAAACATTATAATTTCCAGTATTATATCTGTTTTCCTACTTATGATTTATAATTTTATATTGTTTATATTGAAATCAAAATTTAAAAAAGCTAAATAAAGACATAAAACCGATACTATAATAAATTGTAATATCCGTTTTTTCTTTAGTAGGTCTACTAACTTAGAATCCTAGAAATAGATACAGAAGACTGGTTATCCTACAAGGATAAAATTAAAATCCCTGTATTCAGAGTAATATCTAATGAATCTCACGAATCAGCTGCTGCCATTAGCCAGCTTAAAAATTTAACTGATATAAATGACTATGAATTTGTAAACAGGGACCATTTTGTCTATCATGCAAATGAAAAACAGATAAAAGAATTATTTGATGAATTTATTAAAAACTACTACTAAAAAAAGACTTTAACCTAGGTTAAAGTCTTTTTTTCCTGACAATTCTTATTTAATCTCTATTTATCAAGCCCCATATAATTTATAGCCTCTAGTATGGCCAAACTAGTTTCATAAGGCATATCCCAGTTCATTGTATGGCCAGCATTTTTCACTTCTATAAGTTTTATATTTTCTTTTCCTATATTATCTAAATTAAATCCCTCATCATCAGTAACTTCCCCATAAATAAAGGCCTTCTTATACTTCCCTTGGAAGTAACTTTTTTCCCATTTAATCGATTCAGGATTCATCATTTCGATCGCCTCCCTATAAAGCCCCATCGGAGAACATATTCTACAGGTTGCAAAAAACATCTGGTCTTCGTAGCGTCCCAAACTTTTCATCATCTTTAAAAAATTAGTCTTTACAAAATAGTCTTCTCCCTGGTCCATATAGGGAAAAAATTCCTCCAACATTGATCCTTCACATAAAATCATTCCACTTATCCTACCATCATATAAGTCTGCTAGAGATATTCCTATTCTCCCGCCCATACTATGGCCATATATTATAAAGTCTTCTAGGCCTAATCCATCTAAGATCTCCTTTATATAGCTACTATGACTTTCTGGACTATAATCAAAATCTTCTAAGCTATCACTATATCCAGAGCCAATTAAATCTATTATTATCCTCCTATGTTCACTTATGCCCTTTTGACTGGCAACTTCTGTAAAATCAAAGGACCCTGAGCATCCCCATCCCGGAATGAAAACTATTGGTATCTTATCTCCTGGCAAATCACTGTATCTTACATATGCTTCTTGATTGTTTAAGCTTAATTTTATCTCTCTCATCTATTCACCTCAAATCTCATTATACCATAGAAAAATATAGGATAAAATTTCATCCTATATATCTATTTTATTATCTATTAAATAACCTGTTAAATAGAAGACTCCTATATCTACTAAGATATTTAATAGGGTTGCAAATAAATTTATTACTGGGCTTCCACTACCACTAACAAAGAAGAAACCAGTGCCCACATTAAATGAATCGTATACATAACTCATAGCATCAGTTCCTACAATTTTAAAGTTCTCTAGGTCTAAATAATAAGGTAGTAGACCACCTAATTTGCTAATTGTATAACTTACTATGGCACTTAGAACTAAATAAAATACAAACCACATTCCTCCAATGCTTTTATTTCTAAAAGTTATTTTACTTAGGGTCATAGAAAAATAAATTAGTATTAGGCTGGATAGGGACCCTAGTATTG
>CAZRYA010000005.1:16898-22917 GCA_964604235.1 uncultured Tissierellaceae bacterium
AAGAATTCCAATAGACACAACTAAGCTATCTATATTTACAAGTATCTCCCTAAGTATTATCAACCAATTTTCTCCAAAAAATAATAGGGCTATAAAGACATTTCCAATTGAAAAACCTATTCCCAATATAAAAAACCAAAATACTGCTGTTAAAAATTTCGCCCCTACAATCTTATGACCAGACATTGGAAGTAAAAAAGTTAAATAACCCCTATCTTCATATAGGTCCTTCCTAAACTGAGAAAGTATATAGAAGAATACTGTAATTCCTGATCCAAAAATCAATAAAAAAGACAAGAGAATTGCCAAACCATTTATGTTATTTCCTACAAGCGATGTAGTATACTCCAAGTTATTCATAGCCTGTTTCATACTTCCCTGTATAAGAAATGAACCTAATAACATTAAAATTAGAATTCCAAGTATTACCTTATAACTACCTTTAATTTCATATTTCATATATTTAAACATTGTTTTACCCTCCTATTGTCCAAATACTTCTTTGTATAATGTATCTATTTGAACCTTATGTTCTTCTCTTAAGTCTTCTGCATTGCCTTCTAAACAAACCATTCCATCTTTTAAAAATACCACATTATCAAATATGTTTTCCATGTCTCTTACTAGGTGGGTAGTTATTATCATACTACTATCTTTCCTATAACTTTCAATAATTGCATTTAGTATTTTGTCCCTAGCAACTGGGTCAACTCCCGCTATAGGTTCATCTAATATATATATACTAGCATCCCTACTTAGGATTAAAGTTAGGTGAAGTTTTTCAGCCATTCCCTTTGATAATTCTTTTACCTTTAAATTTCTATCTAGCTTCATAAAATTTAATAGGTCGTAGGACTTTTTAACATTAAAGTCTGGATAAAAATCCTTGAAAAACTCTATTGCATCATTTACAGTCATCCACTTATAAAGAAAGTTCCTATCAGGCAAGTAAGATACTATTGATTTAGTGTAAATCCCTGGCTCTTTTTTGTCTATAAGGACTTGACCACTAGTCTTTCGTAAAATTCCAGCCATTATCTTTATAAGGGTTGTCTTACCACTACCATTTGGACCTAAAATTCCAGTAATTTTTCCTTTTTCTATGTTTAAATTTAAATTATCTAAGGATTTTTTCTTGCCATAGTTTTTGCTTAAATTATTAATTTCTATGATGTTTTCCAAACTACTCACTCTCCAATCTAATTTCTATCAAATTTAAAATATCTTCATTTGAATAATTAAATACCCTAATGTCTTCAATAAACTTATCAAGTATATTATTTATCCTATCCTTACTTAAATCTTCCACTATATATTTATTTTCAGTTAGAAAGGTTCCCATACCCCTCTCCCTATAAAGCAATCCTTCCCTTTCTAGTTCCTGATAGGCCCTACTTATTGTATTTGGATTTACTTTATAATCTTTAGATAAATCCCTTACAGATAGGATTTTATCTCCTGGTTTAATCATACCCTTTATTATATCCTCTTTTATCTGGTTCATTATTTGAATATAAATAGGTTGACTGTCATTAAATTCCATATAATCACCCCTTAGTGTATTAGTTGTATAATACACTAACTTATCTATTAAAGTCAATTATTTTATTGTCATTGACTTTATCAAAATACTTACAATATAATGTCCTTATGAGGTGGTAAAATTGAAAAAAAAATACATATTCTTTTTGGTCTTTTTTATTTTTATTGCTTTTATAATTGGAGGAATCTTATTTCTTAGGAATGCAACTTATGGAATATTTGTCCAGGACTTTGAAGAACTAACATTTGAAACTCCAAATGCTGAGAACTTAAAGGTAGAGTTAAATAATCAACCTAAAAAAAGAAAGATATCCCAAACCAAGGCCATAGAAGATGTTGAATACTTGTTTAGCATTATTGAAAATACATATGGGGCTTATGAGTACTTTGGTGGAAAGCAAAGCTTTAATTCTGCTAAGAACAATATAATTAGGCAGATTAACCGAAATAATCAAACTCTAGCTACAGAAGACCTTAAAAATATTATTAAAAACAACCTAAGTTTCATAGAAGATTGTCACCTGCTTATTGATAATGAAGAAGTCTTCTCTACAAGCAATTACTTTAGTAGCAGAAAATATGACTTTTATTATAGCCAAGGTTATTATACCCTGATAGATGGTGAACAATATTATTTGAAATCTATAGATAAAAATATCCCTAATAAGTATATGAAACCTAGCATTAATGAAGAAGGAATTCAGGTCTATAACATAGGAACTATGTCTACTACTAATAATGTCAACATACCTATAGATATAGTTTTAGAATCTAAGTCAAATACTTTAGAACTTAATATTTCTCTTTTTGAGTTTATCGCAAGTAAGGAAAAATATAATAAAAGCTATGACTTGTATTACAGTGATGGAATACCAATATTAAAGCTTTATTCACTTACTAAGTCTAATCCTAAAGATGATAGCCTAGACCAATTTATTTATGATGCAAAAAAACTAAAAGATGAAGACATACTTGTAATTGATTTAAGGAGTAATCTAGGAGGCAATTGTGTACCTGTAGCCCACTGGTTTAAAAACTTTACAGGTAAAAATCTAAAAGAAGGAATTATTTCCTCAGGCCTTTACAATGATTTAGTACTTGAACTTTCAAGGCTAAAATTTGAAAATAGGACATTCGATACTGAATATATGAATAACTTGTGTATTGAACAACTCGATAGCTACAAAAACAAATCTTTCTATCCTGGATGGTCTAAGACTGAATATGAATTACCAAATACCAGTGACCTCCAAAATGAATTTTTTGTTTTAGTTGACAATAGAACTAGTTCAGCAGCAGAAAGATTCTTATATTCTCTTATGACTTTTGACAATGTGACCATAGTTGGAACAAATACCAAGGGAGCCTTTATAAGTGGAAATCCTTTAAGCTTTAACCTTCCCAACTCCAACTTAAGATTTACTGTCCCCCATAAACTCTTTATGTTTCCGGATTTCGAAAATATCGATGGTAAGGGTTTTCAACCAGACCT
The DNA here is from genome assembly GCA_964604235.1 of uncultured Tissierellaceae bacterium. Taxonomy (GTDB): domain Bacteria; phylum Bacillota; class Clostridia; order Tissierellales; family Tissierellaceae; genus CAZRYA01. Next base: position 19,933 of record CAZRYA010000005.1, read on the forward strand.
TTGGATTAAGCCTGAGTATAGTTTAGATAATATTTTACTCTATATCAAAAACCGTTAGTATTTTTTACTTCTTCTAAGTATTGTAGTACATTGAAATTTACCTCCTATTATCATATACTTAACTTAATATACTTCTGAAAATACTAAGGAGGGTTTTTTATGGACATTAGTTTAATAGGTGTACCTACAACTTATGGTTGTGGTAAAGATGGAGCTCAATATGGCCCATCTAAATTAAGAGAATTTGGCATATTTAATGCACTTTCTAAAAATCACAGGGTTTTTGATATGGGAGATATTTTTATTCCTGAAACTTCTAACTCTAAAAACTATCAACATATTTATGTAGAACCTTTAATGAGTATCTGTACCAATTTAGCCCATAATGTTTATTCTGCTATGAAAGTCAACACTTTTCCCCTTATATTTGGTGGAGATCATTCTATAGCCATTGGAAGTTTAGCTGGAGTAAGTCGCCATAATGCAAACTTAGCTGTCATTTGGATCGACGCCCATGCTGATATTAATACCTTTGACACTTCTCCAACTGGAAATGTTCATGGTATGCCTCTTGCAGCCTCTATGAATGTGGGAGATAAGTCCTTAACCGATATCTACTTTAAGGGACAAAAGGTTGCTCCTAAAAATGTATATATTATTGGAGCAAGGGATGTGGACAAGGGAGAATTTGAATTAGTTGACCAGGTTAAACTTAATTTCTACCCTATGGATAAGGTTCGTGAAATGGGCCTTGAAAATGTTATAGGTGAGGTCATTGAAAAAATTAAAGCTTCTGAAGTGGATGGAGTCCACTTAAGTTTTGATATTGATGCCTTAGATAGTTCATTGGTTCCTGGTACTGGAACTCCTGTTAAAGATGGTTTTAGTCTAGAAGAAGGACAAAATTTGCTAACAAGTTTTCTAAGCCAAGGCTTTATAAAGTCTATGGACTTTGTAGAATTGAACCCTAGTCTAGATATTGATGATATGACTATCAATAACTCTATGGAGCTTATTAAAACTGTTAGTAGTAGTTTAAAATAAATAATCCTGAATTTAAAACCTAAAGAAAAAATCTTTAGGTTTTTTTACTTGTTAAATTATCTAAATATTGAAAATATTAAGCCCTTATGATAGGATAAAATAAAAAATAAAAGGAGGATTTCAAATGTATAAACTAAAGCACCTTTATTTACTGGTCATAATCATCGTATTTGCAAGTTCTAAGTCCTATGGCGAAAACATCCCTCTTAAGGAAGCTTATAGCTACGAAAATTATCTTGAAATAATTAATTACATTAATCCTAAGGACTATAGTAAAGAAGACATAAAGGTCTATGAAAAAATTATCAAGGCCAATAAAATAGGTAAAAACTCTTCTAGGGAAGAAATTGATTTTGCTATTTCCAATATTCTTTCTGGTCAGAGTAAATTAAATGGAAAAAATATAACTTACTCAAATGACTTTCACTTAAACTCCTATGATGATTTTAATAATGGGGTCTACCACAACCTAAAACTAGACAAAAAAATGGGCCAAGGATCCTTGCTACTGAAAAATAATGAAACTTATGGTTATTATATATCTCCAATTATAGAGACACCTGCATTTGAATATATGGTTATCTCTTGGAATAGTCATACTCCACCTTCTAGTTCTATCGAAGTAGAGGCTAGAGCCTTAGTAGAACATTTTGATGAAAATTCTCAAGCTTCAACTTCTTGGACCCAGTGGTTTTCATGGGGAGAATGGAGTCCTTTTATAGGACGATTCTCTAAAAGTTCAAGTGGAGATTTAGCCAAAATCTCTACTGATCAATTTATAGTGAGTGGCTCTAAGGGTGAAACGGCTTCTAAGGTTCAAATTAGGGTTAAGTTTTATTCCAAAGAAAAAAAAGCCTCACCTAGTCTTTCTCTTATTCATGGAAGCTTAAAAAATACTATTAATCCTATAGAAAAAACTTTTACCGATCCTATGGATTTAGAAGACCTAGATAAAGTGTTAGATGTTCCCACTTATTCTCAAATGATTAGAAATCCTAGTACTAGCAGGGCCATTTGTAGCCCAACTTCTATAAGTATGATTTTAAATTCAAAAGGCGAAGATTTGCTTCCAGATGAAGTTGCCCAAAATACCTATGACAATTCTTATGGATTTGGTAATTGGACTTTTGCAACTGCATCTGCTGGTTCTTTTGGCTATGAATCCTTTGTAGAATTTACAAATATTGAAGGTTTAAAGAGGGAAATTGCCAAAGGCTATCCTGTAGCCGTTAGTGTTAAATATACTAATAATCCCAATAATACAAAGCTTCCATATCTTGAAGGGGCTCCTGGGGATACTCCAGGACATATTATAGTTGTCAAGGGCTTTACTAGGATCAATGGGCTTGAATACGTCCTTGTTAATGATTCTTATGGGGAAGATGATAGTAAGGTATCGAGGTCCTATAAATTAGACCAATTCGAAAAATCCTGGTCAAATAGGGTTGCCTATATTGTAAGAGATAAGGTCAATAATCAGAAAATATATCCCATGGCTAGGCTAGAATCTGAATTAGTAGCTTCTCAGTCTATAGGTCAATATGATTTGAAGTATAATAATGAAATTATAGACCTTAGCAACTTTGATGGAGTAATTGCTTATAGCTACGATGGTGGTGGCAATTACCTATATATCAAAAATGGTAACACTTCCTCTATTAGTCTCCCTAAAGAACATGTGTCCAGTCCTGATTTTAAATTATACGTAATTTCGGACATGGGTTATATTTATACAGTAAAATAAAGCCTTCGGGCTTTATTTTAATTTTCTTAATATTGTAATAACTATATTGAAGTGTTAATATGTTTTTATACTTAAATAAATTCTATATAATAGGATTTTAATAAATAAAACAAATATTCATAGCTATCTGTGGATATGGTTACTTTTATAACGATAAAAATAGAAAGGAGATTTTTATGAAAGATAATGGAATTAAA
>CAZRYA010000006.1:0-22265 GCA_964604235.1 uncultured Tissierellaceae bacterium
CTACGATTAAAGGTATGGCAGTTAAAGGAGCCATATTACCAGCAACTCTACCTATATAGGAAGTCTTCTCTCCGTTTTTACTACCATGTAGTTCAGCTGCTGCACATGCTGTAACTTCTTTAAGCAAGTCTTGTAATTCTTCCTTAGTCATTTGTTTTTTTGCAGCTTTTTGTTGAACTAATACAGCCAAGGCAAAATCTCTAGGAGAAACTTTTCCACCATTAATATCAAATTCGTGTTCAGATGTAAGTCCAGACAAGCCTATTTTTTTAAATCCTTCATAAGCCGTACTTGGCTCTAGGCTAAATCTAACAGATACATTTTTTATATTTGGAAGATATCGAGGGAAGGTAAAAACTTCTGGATGACCTATTCTACTAACTTTTTTATTGCCATAGGGTTGACCAAAATCAAAGTCCCATTCTTTTAAGAAAGAAGGTTCATTTTTCAATTGGCCGTCTTCAATATAGGGTGCATTATGTATACACTCCAACATATGAGCTAAAACAGCTGGTCCACCAGGTTCTCTCTCATCAGTAGCAAAATAAAAAATAGCTTCATCTATAGAGTCAAAATATCTTTGTTCTGCGCTACAAGCAAGTATGGATAAGAAACCAGGGCTAGCTCCTAGACCCATTATCATACTTAAGCCTTTTTCTTCTGCTTTTTTAGGAAGATCAGAAGAAAAGATTTGATTAAAAGCATCAATATCATCACAAAAATCTACATAATCTTTTCCCGCTTCAATAGTTGTACTTATAATGTCATAGGCCAAAAGATGATAAGGACCAGTACAGTTTGCAACAACATCACAATCTTTTATTAAATTATAGAGTTCTTCTTTATTAGATACATCAACTTCAGCTGCTTTAACAATTGGAGAATTTAATTCTTCCACTATTTTTTTGTTTTTTTCAATATTACGAGATGAAATTATAACTTCATCAAAAACGCTAGTTTGATTAATAAGATTTTTGATTCCATATAGAGCTTGGGAACCAGCACCACCTAAAACAACCAGTTTCATATAAACTCCTCCTTTTTTTAACAAACTGACTATTGGTCAGAAAATATGTTATTAAATATTATACCATAAAGAAATATTATATCAATAACCTAAAAAGTAAATAATGATTTTATCCATTAATGGTTAAACTTTAAAAATATATTTTCTATAATTAATTGGATTTTGAAATTAAATATAGAACCTTTCGCCGGAAAGTAAAAAATTGGACATAATTAGGCCTTTGTTTATGCAAAAGGGCCTATTTTTTTATTTTTAAGGAGGAAACAAGATGAAAACAAGTAAGGCTTTAACAAGTAGGAGAGGGAGCTTTAGAGAATTATTATATTATATAATTCCAGGTATAATGGGCTTACTATTCAACTCATTTTATATAGTTGTAGACGGCCTATTAGTTGCAAGAATCCTAGGGAGAAATCCCCTAGCAGCAGTTACAGTAGCAGTGCCAGTAATAGAAATTATGATAGCTATAAGCATGCTTATTTCAGTAGGATCAGGGGTCATAATATCAAATTATTATGGGGAAAAGAAAACAAAAGAAGCCAGAGAAATATTTAATATATCAGTAAGATTACTTTTAATAGTATCCATAACTATGGCTATTTTATCTATATTTTTTTTGGATAAGATAGTAGCTCTATTAGGTGCAACAGATGAAATATTTAATTTGACCAAGGAGTATTTAAAGTATTTATTTTTATTTGCGCCAAGCTTTATGTTTAGCTATGGTTTGGGAACTTGGGTTAGGAATGACGGAAATCCTAAGTTAGTAATGGTGTCACAAATTATAGGGGCCCTAGTAAATATAGTTTTAGACTATGTATTTATGAAGCATATGTCTATGGGAATAGGAGGGGCCTCCATTGCCACAGGTCTAGGGCCAATAGCAGGAATCATTTTAATGTTACCTTATATAATTAGGAGGAAGGGCCACCTATACTTTGATAAGGTAAGTATGACAAAAACAAAGATTATAGATATCTTAAAAAAAGGAATACCATCTTTTTCAATGGAGTTTGCCTTAGGACTTACAAGCTTATGTATGAACCTAGTAATAGAAAAATATATGGGGTCTTTAGGTTTGGCAGCTTATGGTATAATCGGATACATGGCCCTAATACTATATTCCATATTTTTAGGAATGGCCGAGGGAAGCCAGCCCCTACTATCATTTTTTCATGGGGCAAAGAATCAGGATAAAAAAAGTGAACTATTAAAAATAAGCCTTGTACTGGCATTCTCAATTGGGATTTTATCTTATATTGCTTTAAGGTTATTTGGTACAAATGTAATTAAAGTATTCGGAGGAGATGACTTAGATTTAATACAAGAGGCCAAATCAGCCATGAACCTATACTTTTTAGGGCTATCCCTAACAGGTATTAATATAATAGTATCCTCCTACTATCAATCAGTAGCCAGGTGGAAAGAATCAGTTTCTATTTCTCTCATGAGAAGTTTGTTAATATTACTTCCTGTATTGGTGATTTTAGGAAGATATTTTCCAGTTACTAGTATTTGGTTAGGAGTTGGACTAACAGAACTACTGACTTTACTAATAAGTATATTTGTGGTTGTACCAATAAGTAGAAATAAAAATAAAAAAATATAAGTTGCAAAAAAACATTGCTAAAAAATTGACAAACCTAGCAAAATAGCATATAATTCAATTAAATAAGTCCTTGTATTTTAAAGTGATTTTATTATCCATAAAAATACTTGGAAATCTGTGGTAGGTCCAAAAAGATTCTACCCTACCATATAAACTGTAAGTAGAAATTTCTATATTAGAATGGGAATTGATTATTTTAGTTATATTACCTCAATTTCATTAGGAAATTGAGGTTTTTTTAAAATAAAATAAGAGGATGTGGTTGAAGATGGAATTAAAAAAGATAGGAGTAATTCACAGTCCCTATAAAAAACAGGGAGATGCACCAAGGCAAGGTAGATTTTCAGAAGAGGAATCAATAATAGAGATTTATGGGCCCTACTTAGATGGAATGTCGGGATTAGAAGTCAATAGACATATAATAGTCTTATATTGGGGAGATAGGGGAGATAGGTCTTTAACTCAAACTGTACCTCCAAGTAGGGAAGAATTAGTTGGAGTATTCGCCACAAGGTCTCCCCACAGGCCTAATCCAATAGCTTTTTGTGTATGCGAAATATTAGATATAGATGGAAATAGAATAAGAGTTAAAAATTTAGATGCCTTTGATGGAAGTCCTTTACTTGATATGAAGATATATTCTTATGAGGTGGATGTTCATGAAAAGAAAACCCATTAATAGGGAGATATCAAAAGAGTACCTAGAGACTAGTAGGATGAAGAAATTAATAATTTTAGGAGTCTTTATTTTAACCCTACTAGTAGGGGCATATTCCTTGAATAAAGGAGCTGCAAAGACTTCGCCAGGAGAAATATTAAATGCCCTCCTAGGGAGGGGAGATGATATTCCAAATATTGTACTTTGGAATATAAGGTTACCTAGGATATTAGGAGGACTTATAGCAGGAGCTGGGCTAGGTATTGCGGGACTTGTGATGCAGACTTGTCTGGGAAATCCCTTAGCTTCGCCATCGACTTTAGGAATTTCCAATGCAGCAGTTTTTGGTGCTAATATAGCAATAGTATTTTTTAATGGAGGGGTTATGAGAAATTCAACAGAAGCTGTAGTGATAAATAACCCCTACTTAGTAACAGGCTTTGCCTTTGGCTTTGCCCTATTGGCCATGCTTATGATTTTAAGTATAGCAAGGTTTAAAAGTTTTAGTAAAGAATCTATAATACTGGCAGGAGTGGCTTTTAGTTCTTTATTTTCAGCAGGATCTACCCTAATACAATATTTTGCGGAAGATTTTCAAATTGCAGCAATGGTTTTTTGGACTTTTGGAGACTTAGGCAGGATATCTTGGAGGGAAGTTACCATACTAGCAATAGTGTTTTTAATAGTATTTATATATTATATTTTTAAAAGATGGGATTTAAATGGTATAGATAGTGGGGAAGATACGGCCATAAGCCTAGGAATAAATGTCGATAGGATAAGACTTGTATCTATGTTCCTATCTTCCTTAATTACTGCAATTATAGTATCTTTTGTTGGAGTTATAGGGTTTGTAGGATTAATAGCTCCTCAAATTATGAGGAGGATACTGGGGGTAGACCACAGGTTTTTAGTTCCAGCATCAGCCATAGGAGGCTCATTGATTCTCTTAAGTGCAGATACTATTGCAAGGACTATTATTTCTCCAATAATATTACCAGTAGGAGCAATTACTTCATTCTTTGGAGCACCCCTATTCTTGTTTTTGCTTATGAAAGGAGAGACTAAAAGATGATTCTAAAAGTAAAAGATTTAAAATTTAGTTATCCCAGTAATAGGGTTTTAGATAATATAGAATTTTCCATAGCTAAGGGGGAAATTGTAATAATATTGGGACCGAATGGAACAGGAAAAACCACCTTGCTTAAATGTATGAATAGGATATTAAAGCCAGAAGCAGGTCTTATACTATTGGAAGACATTAATATAGATGACTTTAAAGGCAAGGACTTGGCTAAGAAGATTGCCTATGTTGAACAGCAGAGAATAGGTTCTAAGTCTACAGTATTTGACACTGTATTACTTGGGAGAAGGCCTTATATAAAGTGGGACATAACTGAAAAGGATATAGAGATAACTGAAAGGGCTCTAGAGAGTTTAAATATAATTGACTATAGCTTTAAATCACTGGATGAATTAAGTGGGGGAGAATTGCAAAAGGTTATAATTGCAAGGGCTATAGCCCAAGAGTCAGATATTATTTTAATGGATGAGCCAACAAATCATTTGGATTTGCAAAATCAAATAAATGTTCTAGAAACAGTTAATACATTAGTTAAAGAAAAAGAGATATCAGTAATAATAACCATGCATGATATAAATTTAGCCCTTAGATATGGTGATAAGTTTATATTTATGAAGGATAAGGAAATACATATATCTGGATCATCGGAAGTTGTAAATGAAAAGACAATAGAAGAGATATATTCTGTTCCTGTAAATATACTGGAATATAATAATAAAAAAATAGTAGTACCAATTTAACTAAGGAGAGTGTATTATGAAAAAAAGATTTTTAGTTTTATTTAGTATTTTAATTTTAAGTTTATCCTTAATAAGATGTGGCAAGAAGAAAGAGACTAAACCAGTAGAAGATCAAGTAGGACAAAATTTAGAAGAAGACCTTACTAGAACAGTAGTGGATATGTTAGGAAGAGAAGTTGAAATCCCAAGTAAGCCAGATAAGTTTGTAGCTATAGGTGGAGGGTGTTTAAGACTGTATACATATATAGGTCAACCTGAGAAAATTGTAGGTGTAGAAGAATTTGAAAAAAATGATGGCATAAAACCACCTTACTCAACTGTAAATACAGAAATTTATAGTAATCTACCAACAATTGGCCAAGGTGGATCTAAGGGAGGAACTAATCCTGAGCAAATAATATCAGTAAATCCAGATGTTATATTTGCAACTTTTACAACTGATGTAAAAGCTGCAGATGAGCTACAAGAAAAAACAGGAAAGCCTGTAGTAGTTTTATTTTATGGCCAAGTAGGCTTATTTGACCAAGAAATATATGACTCTTTTAAGCTAATAGGTCAGGTTACTGGGAACGAAACTAGGGCAGAAGAATTAATTGGTCTTATGGAAGCTTACAATGAGGACCTAGTAAATAGGACAAAAGATGTAGCAAATGAAGACAAGCCAAATGTATATGTAGGAGGTCTTGGAAATAATGGGCCAAAGGGCATAGAAAGTACCAGTGGAGACTATATATTATTAAATGTAGTAAATGTAAATAATGTTGTAGATGAAACAGGTGAAAGAGGAGCCTTGATAATAGACAAAGAAAAAATATTAGACTGGAACCCAGGCTATATATTTATAGATTTAAATGGATATGGTTTAGTAAAAGAAGACTATGAAAAAAATCCAAATTTATATGACTCTCTTAAGGCTGTAAAAGAAGGTAAAGTATACTCACAATTGCCTTATGTTTACAATAGGAGCAATATAGAAACAGCCATAGTAGATGCCTATTACATAGGTAAGACTATTTATCCAGAAAGATTTGAGGACATAGAAATTAGTCAAAAAGCTGATGAAATTTATGTACATTTTTTAGGAGAAACTTTTTATGACAATATAGTAGGGACTTACGGAGAACTTGGCAACCTAGTTATAGGCCAATAGTTTTATAGTTATTCTGAACCAAAATAAATCGTGGACTACTTAATTTAAAGAGTCAAGTATATGTAATTTTATAAAAATTTCGAAATAACTGCTAGACACTTTTAAAGTCTGGCAGTTATTTCTTATTAAAGGCATTTTGAGTATATGGAGATATAATCTCTTCATAATCAATTTTATCTTAATTAAGTTTATATTTTTCGGGATACTAGTTAGTAATTAAAATATGAAAAATAAAATTTTAATAAACTCCATTATTTAAAATCTATATTTTGTTTTAGCATTTAAGTTATTTTTTAGACACTAACATTTTACATGTAATTTATAATCCTTTAAAATCTTTATTTAACCTATCATGACTAGTTAAAAGTTTGATATTTGTTTTCAAATAAATGTTAAAATAAATACAAAATTATGGAAAAGGGATTTAAAACCCATATTTATGGGTAAATTCCTTCATACATATAAAGAGGGGATTTTAATGAAACGTAACATGAACATGGCAAGATGGACTTCTTTAATAATAGGAATTCTATTGGTTATACTAGGCGTTATTTTCTATCGTAATCCTATTAAGATGTTAATATCTTTATCATATGTAATCTCAATGATTTTAATTGGTATAGGGGTTCTTAGGGTTATCAGGTATTTTACAGATCATGTATTTAAGACAGGATCTTTTTTAATGGTATCAATAATGGATATTATATTAGGATTTTTAATGGTTTTTACCCAACCATTAACATCTATAACTTTAACTTATATACTAGGATTTTGGATAATTGCTACAGGGGTTTCTGAAATAGCCATAGCTATAGACTTGAAACACTTAAAAGTAAAAGGTTGGTGGGGAAGTTTAATTTCAGCAATAATAGGTATTATAGTGGGAATTATGATCCTAACAGATCCACTATTAGCAACAATTTACATTTCAGCTTATGTAATCCTATATGGTATTACATTTATAATAACTTTCTTTACCTTATCATCAAAAATGAAGAAATAATTTAGAAGATTAAATGAAAAATCGTGACCCTAGGGTTACGATTTTTGTTTAATGTGATAATATATAAGTATAAATAGGAGGAGTTAGAATATGAACAAAGATAATTTTAAGAAGACCTTTGGCCTATTAGGAGTCCTATTAATTGCTTTTACTATATTTGGACTTTCAAATGGCCTTAGGGACAAGATGGGAATTGTAGTTGGATTTGCCAGTATAGTTTTTTTGTTTTTTACAGGTAATATATTTTTTGAGAGGACAAGCGTAGACAATAAAATTTTGAAATTTATTGGAGGAGGCCTAGCCATAGTTTTAATTGGTCTCATAATATACTTTTCCCTAATTGATTACAATCAATTGTTAATTTATATTATTTCAGGAATAATTTTTTTTAAGGGATTATTTTTGCTAGTAATAAGTAATATAAAAGATAAGTAGAATTTGCGAATAGGAGAGGTGGATATTTTGAAATCTTTAGTTTTACTTGCAGGGGCAGGGTTAGGAGATGGCTCAGAAGTATCTGAAGTAAGTTTAACTTACACCATATTAGACAAGTATAGTATGGACTATACCCCTATTGCAGAAAGTCGAGACTTTATTTCTATAAATCATTTGGTCTACAAAAATGAAGAAAGTAGAAATGTCTTAAAGGAATCAGCAAGAATAGGTCGTGGAATTATAAAGGATATTGAAGATATAAACTATAGTGACTATCATGTTCTAATAATTCCAGGTGGAAGGGGTCTAATGGAAAATTATAAAGATTCTAAACTAGTTAAAGAGTTATTGGAAGATTTTTATAATAGCGGCAAAGCAATTGTAACCATGTGTGCTGGCTTAGGATTTTTAAGGGAAATATTAGGAATAAATATTATTGTAGATATGGAAAGGCTTAATATCGAAGATTCATATTATGATAGGACAAATAACATTTACTATACAGCAGCTTTTAAGGGAGGGTCCAATCTCTATAAGATTTACAAGGGAATAGATAATATGATAGGTAAATTAAGAGAAAATCAGATAGAAGCTTAATTAGGTCTATTTTTAAGGGCTAATAGAGAGTTAGGTAGGGGATATATATGATGAAGGCATTTACTTTAGGATGGGCAATAGTCTATCTTATAATTTTACTTGTTAATGTATATATATGGAGTAAGTATTGGTCTTACCAATTTAGGAACAATAGGAGACCGAAGATCTTTGTGTACTTTATTATTCATTTTATACTGGTTTTAATTAGCATATATTACTTTAAATTATTTTTTTCGGGAAATACAACAAGTTGCTTGGCTAGATTATTATCCTATATAGCAGGATTTTATCTTACTTTTATAAATTATTCTATGCTAATATACCTATTTCATGATTTAGTTTACTCTACTAGGAATCTATTTAAATATCCCCATAAGATTAAGCGATTTGGCTATATGGTTTTTTTTGGAGGCTTTTTAATATTTACTTTAGCAAGTGGTATATCTGTTTATGGAATATATAATGCCGATAGGTTTGTCGAAAAAAAATATGAGTTGAAGTTGGCTAGTAAAGATTCAGGCCTAGATAATTTAAATATAGTATTTTTATCAGATGGTCATATAGGAACATCTTTAAACATTAACAATATAGGAGAATTAGTAGATAGGGTAAATGAAATAAATCCAGATATAGTCCTTCTAGGAGGAGATTTTTTTGATGAAGGAACAAGTGAAGAGGTTAAGGAACTTGTAGCGAAAGAATTAGGCGGTCTTGTATCTAAATATGGAATATTTGCTATAGAAGGCAACCATGAGTATAAAAGTGGAAATTCAAATATAGACCAGCAAATGAAATACTTATCTGACCAAGGTATTGTTGTTTTACAGGATAAAGTTGTTTTAGTTGATCAAAGTTTTTATATAGTTGGTCGAAAGGACAGCCATGGAAATAGTAAGAGGCTAGAAGAGTTGATGAAAGAGGTTGATAGGAATCTACCAGTAATAATTTTAGACCACAGGCCAACTTATAGGGAAACAGAAAAGTTTGATTCAATAGATTTGCAATTATCAGGTCATAGTCATAGTGGACAGATTTTTCCTATGCAGATATTTGAAAATATAAGTATGGGTTTTACCAAAACCTATATATATGGAAGGACTAAGAGAGGGAATACTAGCTATATAGTAAGTTCTGGAATAGGAAACTGGGGTATACCAATCAGGATAGGAAGCAGGAGAGAAATAGTAAATGTAGAAATTGACTTTGATTAAAAGGAGAGAGAAAAGGTGGAAGAAGATAATAGACAGCTTGTATTTAAAGAGATTCTAGATTTTAATTTAGAAAATTTTGGTCAAGGTAGCCAAGATGGAGTTAAGGCAGTTTTAAGACAGTGCCAAGAAGAATTTAAATGTGTATCTTTAGCTAATCAGAAACAGATAGCAGAAAAATTTAATTTAGATGAAAAGATTGTAAAGACATTAATTAAATTGAGTCCTGGAATTAAAGAATCTATAGTGGAAACAGAAGTGGTTTGTTGTAGTGGGGCAAGGTGTTCAAAAAATGGTTCTTTTGAAGTATTAAAGACAGTAAGTGAAACTTTGGGGATTGGCTTTGATGAAATCACTGAAGATGGAAGGATTAGGCTAACAAGCCAAAACTGCTTTAAAAGGTGTGGCGAAGGACCTAATATAATGGTAAATGGTAAGTTTTATCATAAAATGAATAAAGAAAAGGCAAGAGATTTGATGAAGGAAATAAAAAGTTAAGATAAGCCCCTATGATTATAATCATAGGGGCTTATTTGTCTAGTCATCTACAATTACTTCTAAGTGGAGCCAAGTTTTCTTAGCATATCTAGTAAAGACTATGATAAACCTTACTCCCAAATCAAGAAGCATCCCTAACCAAGCTCCCTTTAGGCCTAGTTTGAAGATATTTATAAAAATATAGGCAGAAATAAGTCTGACAAACCACATACCACCAATTGCAGCATATAATGGAATCTTAGTATCACCAGCCCCCCTAAGGACACCTGTTAAAACTATGGTAGCATTAAAGACAGGTTGTATGAAGGCAATAAGTCTAAGGGCTCCAACTCCTTCATCAATAACAGCTAGGTCATTTGAAAAAAGAGACATGAGTTGTCTAGGAAAAAAGTAGAGCATGAGCCCACTGAAAAGTCCAGTGATCAAAGACAAGCGAAAGCAAATCTTACCAAAGATTTCAGCATCTTCTTTTTTTCCAGCCCCAAGGGATTGGCCTATTAAAGTGGTTGCTGCAATCGAAAAGCCAAAAGCAGGCATATAGGAAATAGACTCTGCCGTAGTTGCTAAGTGATGGGCAGCTATCCTAATAGTTCCAAGAGAGGCAACCATTTTTTGAAAAAAAACCTGGCCTAAATTGGTAACTAAATCTTGGCCTGTTGCAGGAGCTCCAGTCTTAAATATATGGCCAAATAAAACTTTTTCGAATTTAATCATGTCAGAAATTTTAAGTTCTATAAGTTGAGAGCCATTAAATAAGAGGTAGGTAAGTATAATTCCTCCTAAGGCATTGGCAAGGCTGGTAGAAATAGCAGCCCCTTTTACCCCTAAACCTGCTCCCCATATGAGGATAGATTTATTTAAAAAGGGAATATGTATCAAGCGAGTTTTATATATTAATAAAAAATTTCCGATTACATTAAGTATATTAATAAAAAAAGCAATCAACATAGGAAGTCTAGTATTACCTAAAGCCCTAAGTATACTAGATGAGATTCTGCCAAGGAATAATGGGATTATAGCAAGTGACCAAATTCTTAAGTAGATAACTGCATCTTTCATTATTTCTTCTTGTGCACCAAGCCAACCCGGTATGTATTTTGATAGTATAAAGACTATGATAAAAATACTAGTAGATAGAAATACTACACTTATAATACCTGTAATAGAAGCTCTTTTGGCTCTTTGGTAATTATTTGCTCCCACTGATTGAGCAACTTGGACAGTTGTCCCAACAGCAAATAAAGTGGCAAAGGCCATTATAAGCCAGGTTACAGTGGAATTAATTCCAACAGCAGCAGTAGCATAGGTTCCTAAAACTGCCACCATCATAGTATCAGCAAAGCCGACAATGACATTAGCTATATTTTCAACTATGCTAGGGATGGCGACTTGAAAGGTTTCTTTTACATATTTTCTATTAGTTTTTGCCATTAGATACCTCCTTTATTATTAAAAATGCAAGCATATTAGTATAATATACCATAAAAATTTTACTATATAAAGAAGATAAAGTTTCAAAAATTATAAAGGGATAATAAATTATATTACTTTCGAAATTCGGGAATATTTAGGGTATACTAAGAGTAAATAAAGGACAAGGGCGATTAGATGAAGGAGGGTATAGAGTTTTATAGTGGAGATACTATAGGTCTTGCAAAAAGGTTATTGGGCAAGGTCTTGTTTAGAGTTGATGGAGAAAAAGTATATAGGGGGATAATAGTAGAAACTGAAGCCTACTTAGGCCTTAAGGATAAGGCCTGCCACACTTATGGAGGTAAGATGACTGAAAGAACTAAGACTATGTATTTTAGACAAGGATTTTCATATGTATATCTTATATATGGAATCTATAGTTGTTTCAATATTACAAGTGCTGGTGAGGGCATACCAGAAGGGGTTTTAGTAAGGGCCATAGAGCCTATATCAGATATAGATGACATAGCTATAAATAGGTATGGGACAAGTTATGACCAACTAAATAAATATAAGAGAAAAAATATAAGCAATGGACCAGGTAAATTGTGCAAAGCCTTAAAAATTGATAGGGACTTAAATGAAATCGACTTATTAGGAGACACTCTATATATAGAAGATATTGGATATAATGAATTTTCCATAGTAGAGTCTAAAAGGATAGGGATAGATTATGCAGAAGAGGCAAAAGAATATTTATACAGGTTTTATATAGGTGGAAATGAATATGTGTCTAATATTTAAAGCAAGCCTAGGCTTGCTTTAAATATTAGATTTTTCAATTTCAAATAGGCCGTTTCGGTCTAAAACAAAGACCTTATCAAAGACTTGGCTTATAAAACTCCTATCGTGGGATATGGCCAATATACCACCAGAATAAGAAACTAAGCTATCTATAATCTCTGGTCTTGATAGGGGGGACAAGTTTCTAGTAGGTTCATCTAAGATTAGAAACTCTGATTCATCTAAAATCATCTTAGAAAAAAATAATTTTGCCTTCTGGCCACCAGACAACTCTTCAAGGGGATGAAACATTTCATCAATAGTAAAATTCATACTAGCTAAATAGGTCCTAACTTTTGTAATTTCATCTTTATGGGAAGATGCTTTTAAAAAGTCTATGGGACTTTCTTTAGGGTCCATTAGGTCAGAGTAATTTTGGGGCATATAGCTATAGTCTATTTTAGATTTGGAAAACTCGTCTAAGATTAACTTGACTAAGGTAGTTTTACCACATCCATTACTTCCCACTATACAGATTTTTTCAGGGCCATAAATAGATAGGCTAACGGATTGACTTAGGAATTTATCCCCTATTTCAAGAGGTGAAATATTAAAATCTAAAATTTGTTTACTATTTGGAATTATAATATTTTCTTCGAAGTGTAAATTTATAGACTTTTCAAAGTCAGGTTTTTGGGTCAGCCTTTCTTTTTCTTTTTCAAATCGTTTCTCCATAGACTTAATGGAGTGCATCTTATCTTTTAAATTTTTAGCAGCACCAGGACTTTGTCGTGAAACTGATTTTAAGTTATGTTCTACACTGTCATGGATTTTTCTATACCTATCCATCTTATTATCGAATATTTCCTTGTCTTTTCTAGCCTGCTGGGTTTGTTTGTCAATTTTGTTTATCCTATTTTTTACATACTCTTTATAAGGAAGCCTTTCAATTGTATAAGAAGAAACTTTTTTTCTCATAAGCTGCTCTATATGAATAATTCCATTTGAACAATTTTCTAGTAGCCTTTCATCATGAGAAATAAATATTAGTGGAATAGCTAGAGAATTAATAAAGTCCTCTAGCCACTGTATAGATTCAAGGTCTAAATCATTACTAGGTTCATCCAGAAGAAAAATACTAGGCTGGTTCATCATTTCACAAAGTATCTGAAATTTAATCTTTTCACCTCCAGATAGGTTACTAATCCTAAGAGAATTAGAAATTCTATCTTCATTTAGTTTCATTTGACCTAAAAGTCGATAGAGTAAGTTATAATCCAAGGTGTTAAAATCAATCTTACTATAAAAATAGTCACTAGTGGTTATATCTAGTAGGTTAGAATCAATTTGCTGGGGAAGGTAGCCTATAATTTCTCCCTTAGTAAATATATCTCCTCTTATTTCCACATAATCAGTAATACTTGTAGGACAAGCAATTGCCTTCATTAGGGTAGATTTTCCATTCCCCTCTTCTCCAATTATGGCAATTTTATCTTGGTCTTGAAGGGAAAAGTTAAAATCTTCTAATAAAATTCTTAAATCTTTATTTAAATACAAGGATAAATTTTTAATAGTTAACATACAATCTCCTCCTATAAGTTGCCAATAATGAATAAAAAAAGTCTACAAAAGTAGACTTTATAAGCAAATAGATATAGGAGATCCTATATAATAGAAGCTTTGATAATCTACTCAATACGGCAACCAAAAAACACCTTAATATATAAGGTTTAACTTTTAGTTTGATTTCTACCATATTGATTAGTTAATCATGGGCTTCCTCCTTTAAATTTTTTAAGTAATTATACTGTAATACTAACAAATAAACTAGTTATAGTCAATAAATTAGACTATAATTTAAGTGAGGTGGATGAGATGAATATATATAAATATGAGGGAGACAGGTCTCAATACTTAAAACTGTTTTTAATAGGTGATGAAGATGAAGGTATGCTAGATAAGTATTTAAATGATGGAAGCATGTATTTGATTCAGGATGGTCCAGTAGTAGGTGGAATGATCATATTAGACTTAGGCCAAGGAGACTTTGAAATAAAAAATATATCAATATACGAAGACTACCATAGAAAGGGTTATGGAAGTAAGCTAATAAAATATTTTTTAGATAGGAAACTTCCAGAAGAAAAAGTTTATGTAGGAACAGGAGACAGTCCATTAACCATACCATTTTATGAAGCTTTAGGATTTAAGAGGTCTCATGTAATAGAAAATTTCTTTACTGATAACTATGATGAACCAATCTATGAAGCTGGAATCTTATTAAAGGATATGATTTACTTAAGCTTCCAGTAAGATTTAGATAATTCTAAAAAAGGATTGCATATTAATAACATATCATATATGATGTATGATATATAAAAAAGAAGGAGGGCTTATATGTTAAGTGGAAAAGTTGCATTGGTAACTGGAGGAACCAGGGGAATAGGACTATCTATAGTGAAAAAGTATTTAGAAAATGGAGCCACAGTAGTCCTTTATGGATCAAGACAAGAAACAGCAGATAAGGCAATAAAAGAATTAAAGGAAATAGATGGGGCTTTGAAAGTGGAAGGTATAGGTTTGGATTTAAGTGATCCAAAGGCAATAGAAGAAGAGTTTAATAGGGTAAAAGATAAATATGGTAGTTTGGATATATTGGTAAACAATGCAGGTGTATCCCAGTCTGAATCTATCTATGAGATGGATCCACAAGATTTTTTAAAAGTTATAGATATAAATGTGAATAATTTATTTTTCTGTTCACAGAGAGCAGCTAAAATAATGAAAGAACAAGGTGGAGGAGTTATTATCAACACAAGCTCTATGGTAAGTATCCAGGGGCAAGAATCTGGAGTAGCCTATCCTACATCAAAATTTGCAGTAAATGGTATGACAATATCTTTGGCAAGAGAATTAGGAAAGGATAATATTAGGGTGAATGCAGTAGCACCAGGGGTTACTAACACTGATATGGTAAAGGAATTACCTAAAGATATAGTAGATTATTTGGTAGCAACAACTCCTCTAGGAAGAATAGGGGAGCCAGAAGATGTAGCCAATGCCTTTCTATTTTTAGCAAGTGACATGGCAAGTTTTGTAACTGGTGAAATTTTATCAGTAGATGGGGCAAAGAGAGTCTAATAAAAAAGGATTAAACAAATGTTTAATCCTTTTTTCTATTCTATATCTTTAAAAATTCTTTCAAGATCTTTTTTGTACTGGTCTTCATCAATTCCATACAGCTCTTGAAGTTTTCCTTGTAACCTTCTCTCATCACCATTAATCATATCAAGGTCGTCATTTGTAAGTTTACCCCATTCTTTTTGAACAATACCCTTTACTTGTTCCCATTTACCTTGGATAATATCTTTATTCACAAGACCATCTCCTTTTTATACTAAATAGTAATAGCTTACAAATTATATATACCCAAAAACACAAAAAATAAAAATTATCCTAAAGTAACATCTAAAATCATCATTATTATAAAGCCAATGACAATCCCATAAGTTGCTTCTCTTTCATATCCGTTGTTGTGGGTTTCAGGAATTATCTCATCGCTTATTACAAAAAGCATAGCTCCTCCAGCAAAGGATAATATAAGGCCAAGTATAGGTTGGAAAACACTGACAAGGCCATATCCTAAAACGGCACCTATAGGTTCAAGCAAACCTGTCAGTAGGGCAATAGTAAATGCTTTTTTCCTAGAGTAGTCTTCACGGACTAAAGCTAGTGCAACAGCCAAACCCTCAGGCATATTTTGAAGACCTATACCTATGGCTATAGTAACACCATTCATAATATTGTCAGTACCGAAAGCAACTCCAGTAGCCATACCTTCAGGAAGATTATGAATGGTTATGGCTATTACAAACAACCATATTTTCTTTAAGGAATCAGTCGCTTTTCCTTCAGTTCTCTTGTCTAAAAGATGTTCGTGTGGAGCAAATTTATCAACTAAATCTAAAAAAACTGCTCCAAGAAATATTCCTAAAGAAGTAATTAGGACTGCCTTTAAATCTCCACCACCAGCTTCTATACTAGGAAGTATTAGTGAAAAACAAGTAGCTGCAAGCATTATGCCTGCCGCAACTCCCAATAGGGCATCTAGGGCTTTTTGTGTTATGTTCTTAGTAAAAAAAATAGGTATTGCTCCTACCCCAGTCAAAAGTCCAGGAATTAAACAACCTAGGAATATAACAGTTTTTGGATTCAAATTATTAATCATAATTTCACCCCTTTCAAATTTGGATTCATACTATATTAATATACCATATTATAGGATTTTATAAATATAAAATTAAAAAATCTCAAATTAGTTGACTATTGAACTAATTTACTATAAACTATAATAGTTCAATATTAAACTAATTAAGTTCTGAAGGGGAGGGAATATGAATAAATTTGTAAGGGAAGAAAATATATTATATATATATCTTCAAATTTTAAAAACCTATAAGAGTTACCTGGCAAGTAAATTAAAGGGGTATAATATGTCCTCTGTAGAGCTTGATATCTTAAGTTTCTTAGCAAACAATATGGATAAGGAAATTACTGCCAGTGATATAAGTTCCACTAGAGGAGTATCTAAAGGGATAGTGTCTAAAGGGGTCCATAGCCTAATAGAAAAAGATTTGATTTACCTAGAAGAAAACAAAGAGGATAGGCGGTCGGCCTTTATTTTTTTGAAAAATAAAAATAATCCTTTACTTAATGAAGTAATTCAAGTCAATAAGACTTTTTTTGAAGTAATATCCAAAGATGTTTCACGGGAAGAGCTTATAAAGATGAATGAATTAAATTTAAAAATCTTAAAGAGTTTGAAAAAGTTAGATGAGGAGGAAAAATAATGGAAGAAAATATATTGGGAACTAGAGATGTGAAGGAATTGTTGGTTTCTTTAGCCCTTCCAGCAATAATAGGCCAACTTGTAAGTTTAATCTATAATTTAGTAGATAGAATGTATATAGGACATATCCCAGAAGTCGGTGGAGATGCTCTAACAGGAGTTGGGGTAGCAGCTCCTGTCCTTATTATAATAGCAGCTTTTGCAGCCTTAATTGGAATGGGTGGTGCACCTAGGGCTGCAATAAAAATGGGTGAAAAAGATAAGGCTGGGGCAGAGCAAATAATGGGAAATTCTCTGGGGAGTTTACTAATCCTATCAGCCATAATAACTATATTTTTTAGTATGTTTAATGAGAAATTACTCGTAATGTTTGGAGCAAGTGAGAAAACTCTTCCATATGCCCTTGAATATATGAGGATATATACTTTGGGAACGGTATTTGTACTAATTGCCGTTGGAATGAATCCATTTATAAGTTCTCAAGGATTTGCAAAAATGAGTATGATTACGGTTTCAATAGGGGCAATTATAAATATAGTGTTGGATCCTATATTTATATATAGTTTAGATATGGGAGTTAAAGGGGCTGCCCTTGCTACAGTTATATCTCAAGCAGTTTCAGCCATATGGGTACTTAAGTTCCTATCAGGTAAAAAGACCAATTTAAAGTTAAAAAAATCTAATTTAAGACCTAAAAAAGATGTTTTACTAGCTATAATAATGCTTGGCTTGTCACCCTTTGTCATGCAGATAACAGAAAGTTTTTTAATGATTAGCTTTAATTCGAGTCTACAAAAGTATGGAGGAGATGTGGCAGTAGGTTCAATGACTATTTTATCAGCAGCTATGCAATTTACTTTTTTACCTCTAGTAGGACTGGCCCAAGGGTCTCAGCCAATTGTAAGCTATAACTATGGGGCCAAGAACTATGATAGGATTAAGGATACATTTAAATTATTATTAAAATCAGCTATAAGCTATAGTGTCCTATTCTGGGTTTTTATCATGGCATTCCCTCAAGTATTTGCAACTATATTTACCAAGGACCAAGCAATTATAGAGGTTGCGACTTGGGGACTTAGGGTTTATATGGGAGGAGCCTTTATTTTAGGGGCACAACTTGCTTGCCAACAGACCTTTGTAGCCTTAGGAAATGCTAAAACATCATTGTTTTTGGCCCTTTTAAGGAAGGTGTTTTTATTAATTCCCCTAATTTATATACTGCCGATATTTTTCGAAAACAAAGTATTTGGCGTATTCTTTGCAGAACCAATATCGGATGTAATTGCAGGGCTAGCAACTTGTATTTTGTTTTATAAAAGTTTTAAGGGAATGGGAGAAGGGGAGTTAGTTTAATTAAATAAAAGTATAAATTAAAGTAAAAGATGCTGAGAATTTATTTTCTTAGCATCTTTTTATTAAGTATTTATTTTAAGTCATTATTAAAATGATAAAGCGCCTATTATTGTAGTAGCAATCATAACTACAAGTAAGACCATAGTAACTATTTGAATAAACTTTTTATTATTCTTCAATTTTATCCCCCGTTCTATTTATATATTATTTTATATTATACCACTAAACCAATAGACATTGTACATAATATGCAATAAAATGGGTAAAATATAAGAGGAGGGGAATACAAATGTACAAGGTAAAGTTAGCAGATGTAAAAAATATGATGAAGGATTCAATGAAGTCCACTTTTCATATTGGAATATACATACTTCTATTTGAAGTTTTTTATAAGGGGATAATTTATATATTATTTAGACCATTATTAAATTTAATTTCATCATTTTTTATACAGGCTGGTGGATATGAAATTTTGATAAATGGAGATATAAAGAATTTCTTTTTTAGCTTTTGGGGGATACTAATGGTTTTAGTTTTGACCCTCCTAGCTATATTGATAATATACTACGAGTTTACGGTCTTACTTATATTGATAGACAGGTCCAAAAAGAAAAAAGAAATAAAATTAAATCTCGTAATGAAGGAAGCAGTGACTCACACAGATAGGGTTTTTGAAAAAATCCAAGTGGGGCTTGGAATATATATGTTAGTTCTTATTCCGATTTTAAACTTGGGTTTTAGTTCTTCACTACTTCCATCTTTGGCAGTACCTGCTTTTATAATAGACGAGTTGGAAAAGTGGCATGGTGGAGTATTTTTGATACTTTTAGGAATTATAGTTTTGATTTATATTTTTGCGAAATTATTTTTAGTCTTACCTATTATGGTATTTAGCAATAAGGATTTTAAAGACAGTGCTAAAATAAGTTTTAGAACTATGAAGGGGCAGGGAATAAGAATAAGTGGAGTAATCATATTAGCTACTTTAATATGGGGATCCATAGGTTCTTTACCTGTATTATTATTTGAAAATAGCAGTTCTGTAATCTTTCAAATTCTAAGCCTAATATCTAGTATCGTTCTTTTAATATTTACACTTCTAGCATCACCTTTTATTCTTACTATGAGTTATGAAATTTATAATTTTTATGTGGAAAAAGGAGCTATCTTAAGGGAAGAGGAAAGGGGAAAGCTAAAACTTGGAAGGATTAGAAATGGTATATTAGAATTTATGTATAAAGTGCTAGAAAAGATAGATGGATTTATTATTAGGCATAAGTCAAAGTCAGCAATACTTTTTGCCTTTGTCTTGGCTATAATAATTGGTATAAGTTTTTATGATGTCACTACTAGTAATAGCTTTCTTGAAGAGCCCCTTATAATAGGTCACAGAGGCACAGGGTATGGGGTTGAAAACACCCTAGATACTATTTTACAGTCTAGGGACTATGGAGCCCAATATGCAGAGATGGACATACTTTTAAGTAAGGACAATATACCTATGGTTACCCATGATAACAATTTAAAGAGACTATCTGGAAAAAACTTAAAGGTAAGTGATTTAACGGCTGAAGAAATAGGAAAAATAACAATAAAAAAAGGCAAGGAAGAAAGTTATATACCTACCTTGGAAGAGCTAGCCCGTGCTTGTAAGGGAAATGTGAAGTTACTAGTTGAATTTAAAAGCCATGGGAAGGAAGAGGTAAGTATTTTAGATGCAACTATGGATGTTTTAAAAAGGGAAGGGATACTGGAGGAAACTATCTTTCAGACAGCAGAAAATAGCCTTTTAGAGGAGTTCAATGAAAAATATCCAGATTCTAAAATAGGATATGTATTTATAGGGAAAATAGGTCGGATAAATTCTTTAAATATAGGTAGGGTAGATGCAGATTTTTTAAGTGTGGAAGAATCTTTGATTGATAAACATTTGATTCGTGCTGGTCATAGGAACGAACTACCTATTTTTGCTTGGACTATAAATAAAGAGTATAAGGCTGAAACTCTACTTTTATCAGGAGTTGATGGAATAATAACTGATTATCCGGACCTTATGCAGAAGGTAAAAGATGAACATATGGAATATTTTAAATAAAGCCTGTAAAGGCTTTGTAATAATTGTGTTATATAATTATGATTAGTAAAAATAGGATGGAGGATAATATGAAAAAGACAAATATAAGTATAGGAATTATTCTACTAGTAATTTTCCTGAGTATACCTATTAAGGCTGCTGAAATTCCAGTAGCCAGAGGTGAGTATATAGAACTTGGAAAAATATATAAGGATCCAATACTTTGGAGGGTTATAGATATTGATGAAGATGGAAATTTACTTCTATTAAGTGATAAGATACTAATTCTTAGGTCCTATGACAGTAGTAGTATAAATACTGAATTTGATATGGGACCATCATGGGAAGAAAGTAGTATTAGAAGCTGGCTAAATGGAAGTGAAGGCTTCTTAAAGGAAGAAAATTTTTCGAAAGAAGAAAGAGATTTGATAAAAACTAGTAGGGTTAAAAATCTTTTAATAGAAGGCGATGGAAAAAAGCCAGTAGGAGGTAAGAAGTACTATTATAATGAGCTTTCTCCAGTTGATATGAGTTTTAAAGACCTCGTAAATGGATATGAGGATTCTTACTATAATTTGCTTGAAGACAAGGTGTTTTTATTAGATGTTATGGAGGCCTATAAGCTATATAACAATTTTCCACAGGGAAGTGATGAATTTCCATATTATGCAGGCATACCTACTAAAAAAGCTAGGATAACTGCACCTAAAAATGAGATGAATCTACATTCAAAAACGCTATCTTATTGGCTTAGAACTAGGAGAGGGAATAATGGAGCTTATTATGTTGAACCAGTAATGCAGGACTATGAAAGTACTGATGTATCAATTATGAATTTAAACAGTATTGAAGGGGTTAGGCCAGCTTTTAAAATAGAGGGAAATAAATTAAATGTGAAATCTGGAAGTGGAAAAGCCAACCAGCCTTATAAGATAGATTTAAGTAAAAATATTGGTTCAGATAAGCCGAGTAAGGTAAAAGAATGCGATTTTAGACCAAACACTTCTAAAGTGGTTTTAGATGGTCAAGTTATGGATTTACCAGCCTATAACAATGGCCAATACAATTACCTTAAACTAAGGGATATAGGGGAAATTTTAAAGAATACAGATAAAAAATTCGATTTAGTTTGGGATCCTAGCAAGAAGTCTATTGAGATTATAAGGGGGAAGGAATACGTTTCCGTTGGAAATGAGTTAGAAAGAATATTGACCAATGCTAGGGGCATAAAAAGTGATAGCCTTATTTATTTAGATGGAAAAAAATTAGACTTGGAGGCCTACAACATTAAGTCTAATAACTATGTAAAACTTAGAGATGTAATGGACATTTTACAGGTGGAAGTTGATTGGATAAAAGAGACTAATCAAATAATTTTAAATACAAAATAAAGTGGAATATTCCACTTTATTTTTTTGTGAAAATTTATTAAATAAACTTAATAAAAAAGGAGTTTATAGTTGAGAATAAAAAAATCATAAGTTATAAATAGGTTGAAATAGCGATTGGTAATAAATAAAAACATTTTATATAAACAGTCTTGACATATATAAGACATACTGTTAATATCATAGGTAGATGAATAGTGTGGCTCATATAAATCTCAAAATATGGTTGGGAAGTAAAGACTAAATGACCTTAAATCATTTAAATATGGGTGAAAGTGTACCTAGGGATCCGAAGTTTATTAACTTGAAGGACCGAGCGGTACAGATACTACTAAGAGAGTATTACACCGAAGGGATAAAAGCCCAGACGGGTAGGTTTCGCTTTACCTACCC